>DASYFA010000035.1:0-6179 GCA_036498705.1 Paenibacillus sp. | reverse complement strand
TAGAGAAGAAGCTGCCAAGGTACCGCAAATCTCCGTGCTTGCAGGTCTGCGCGAATTAACGAAGACTCAGCAACTAACAGCTCTATTCGCCGTAACATTCCTGCTACAATTCGCCATGATCAGCCCGATGACCCTACTACCGCTGTATGTAGAGAGACTGCATGGAACAGCCGTGGATGCCTCGTTCTGGGCAGGCTTCGTCAGCGCGGTTACAGGGATGTCCAATATGATCACCTCGCCAATACTTGGCCGGTTCAGTGATAAGATCGGAGCACACCGTATATTGACATTCTGCCTGATCGGAGCAGCAGCGATGCTAATACCACAAGCATTTGTGCAGAGCGTCTGGCAGCTGATTATCATCCGTTTCCTGATGGGCATCTTCATGGGAGGACTTCTGCCGAGCGTAAATGCGTTGATTCGGTATTATACCCCTGACGGAATGGAGAGCCGGGCCTTCGGCTTCAACAGCAGCACACTAGCCCTAGGCAATATGTTCGGAGCCTTGATCGGAGGTACATTAGCAGGCTTCATCGGTATTGAAGGATTATTCATTATTTCTGGTATTTTATTGCTGTTAAATACGATCTGGGTGAGAACCAAGCTATATTCCAAGTCAAAAGCACACGCATAGAACAGCTTACTTCACCAGCGCCAGGGCTAGGCCATCATAGGCCGGCAGCATTGTACTGAGTAAGCGCTCATCCGTTGCGATCATTTCATTAAATTTCCGCATGGCCATCACCGAAGGTCCGTTCTTGTCGGAATTCAGCGTTCTGCCTCTGAGCAGGGTGTTGTCTCCGGCAATGAGCGCTCCCGGTGCCGCCAGTGATATCGCATATTCCAGATAAGCTGGGTAATTCCCTTTATCCGCATCGATCAGGAAGAAATCGAACTTCTCCCCGCGCTGCTTCAGAACCTCTAGACTATCCAGGGCAGGTCCAACCATATATTCCGCCATTTGACCATATCCAGCCATTTCCATATTACTTCCGGCCAACTTGGCATTGTCCTCGCTGATCTCTAGCGATACGAGATGTCCATCTGCTCCTAGTCCTCTAGCTAGACATATTCCGCTGTAACCACCAAGAGCACCGATCTCAAGCGCACGCTTCGCATCACCCAGTCTCACCAGTAAGGTTAGTAGTCTGCCGTAGCCTGGGGCAATCGAGACATCCTGAATGCCGTGCTCCTCAATCGAACGTGTTACTCTGCTTAACACCTCATCTTCCGCATACAATTCATCGCCATACTGTTCAGGCGTTATCATATATCCGCACTCCCCTTTCAAACGCTCTAGATTAAATTGCCATCATCAGACAACAATAGTTTGTAACTTGATAGACATTGTCCTATACTGAATTGTATGGTTTTTGCACATTTCCTACAAGAAATAGTTCAGGAATTACAAGCTATATACGGAGTTGATTAACGAGAATGTCGAGACAATTGGAACTAATCGCGACTGCACCGATGGGTCTAGAAGCCGTCGTGGCACGCGAATTAAAAGACTTAGGCTACACCGATACGAAGGTAGAGAACGGACGTGTCACCTTTACAGGAGACCTTATCGATATCTGCCGCTGCAACCTGTGGCTGCGTACCTCGGATCGTGTACTCATCAAGATGGGAGAATTCACAGCCCGTACTTTTGACGAATTGTTCGAAGGCACTAAGGCTTTGCCTTGGCAAGACTGGATTCCCGTGCACGGAGAATTTCCAGTTGAAGGTAGATCCCATAAGTCGCAGCTCAGCAGTGTACCTGCTAGCCAAGGCATCGTCAAGAAAGCGATTGTCGAGAAGCTGAAGGAATCCTACCACACGGAATGGTTCCAGGAGAATGGACCACGCTATGTGATCGAGGTCATTCTTCTAAATGATGTCGCGCTGCTGACACTGGACACAACGGGGCCTGCGCTGCATAAACGCGGTTACCGCAAACTGATTACTGAAGCTCCCCTCAAGGAGACAATGGCGGCAGCTCTTATTCTGCTCAGCCGATGGAATCAGAATCCGGCCCGCCCCTTCTATGATCCTTGCTGCGGATCGGGAACGCTACCGATTGAAGCCGCGATGATCGGCTGGAATATCGCTCCTGGACTTCGCCGCTCGTTCAATTCAGAGAATTGGCCGGCTATTCCAGAGGAATTGTGGCAGGACGCTCGGGATGAAGCGATCGACTCGGTGCGCGATGACATTCCGCTGAATATCGGCGGCAGTGATATTGATCCGAAGGCAATTGAAGTAGCTCAAGCAGCGGCCAAGAGTGCTGGACTTGCTAAAGAGCTCACTTTCCAGACGCTTCCCGCGGCGAGAATCCAACTTCAAGGCGACTATGGATGTATGATCACGAACCCTCCTTACGGTGAACGAATTGGTGAGGAGAAAGAGATTCGCCGTTTGATTTCCCAATTCGGGCGAATTTCAGTGGAATATCCAACATGGTCCTTCTTCGCGATTACCCCAACCAAGCAATTCGAGCATGACTTTGGCCGCAAAGCGGATAAGCGCCGCAAGCTGTTCAACGGTCGAATCGAGTGTCAATACCTACAATTCCTCGGCCCCCTTCCACCCAGACATTAATCTGGGGGAAGGGTTTTCCTTGTTATAGAGGTTGTTCAAAAGTTCTCTTTTGATCACGAAGTAACACTGAGTGTTTTTTCGATTTAGAAAGGAGGCTGGCATTTCATGCTGAGTCATACACGGAACCGGGGTCTGCTAGCCTTATTTACACGTTTGTATCGTGCCCGTTTTTTTGCATATATCGTCTTTTTATTTCTAATCTTCTATAAACTAATTATTCTTCATAACAACCTTCACGCCAGATATATCGATATGAGTCTGCTGGACGATGTGATCGCCATCGGTTCAGTTATGCTGATCTCGTTCTGGGTGTTCTGGCTGCCGAATCGCGGACGCTTAGCCACCCTCTGGATCCTTGATCTTATCCTCACCTTCCTCATCTTTGCCGATCTGGTCTATTACCGTTATTTCGGTGATTTCATTACGATCCCGGTGCTACTGCAGGCTGGTCAAGTCGGTGAGCTCGGGGACAGTATCCGTTCACTTATCAATGTATCGGATCTTTGGCTATTTGCCGATCTGCTGTTAGGGCTGATCATCGGACTATTTCTTGGTGTACGCCGATGGCGACTTCGGCATACGCAGCGTAGTCATTTCGGCTCTCTCTATCCACAGACCTATTCGTATTCTGAGAGAGAATCTTGGAGACGTGTGGCGATTAGACGCTTTGCCAGCGGGCTGATAATCTTCATCATTGGCTTCGCAATGACACTCGGTCCGATCAGGCATTATACCAAGACATGGGCTGCTGGGTTATTCGAGGGAGGCTGGTGGAATATTTCCCTTTATAATGTTACCGGTCTGCTAGGGTTTCATTATTATGATGTCTACCGTTATACCAAAGAGCATCTTGGCGGGAAGCCTGAACTTAGCGCCGAAGAGAAGCAGGAAATACAGCAATGGTTCGAACAGGCCAAATCCAGACGGGTTGTTCAGAATGAAACCTTTGGTGCTTATCGCGGCAGCAATATTATCGTCGTTCAGGCCGAAGCCTTTATGAATTTTATGATCGGCAAAGAAATCGGAGGTCAGGAGATTACCCCGAATTTCAACCGTCTTATGAAGGAGAGTTTATATTACTCCAATTACTATCATCAGACCGGACAAGGTAGAACCTCGGACGCCGATTTCTCATCGCAGAGCTCTCTTCATCCATTGCCTACCGGTTCCGTCTTTGTCCGCTTTCCGGACCATGAATATGATATGCTTCCGAGCATTCTGAAGGATAACGGCTACGAGACCGGAGCCTTCCACGCTTACGAGAGCAGCTTCTGGAATCGTCTGAATATGTATAAAGCGATGAATTACGACCATTTCTACAGCAAGCCGGATTACAAGATGGATGAAGCCATCGGCTGGTCGCTCGGTGACAAATCCTTCTTCCGCCAATCGCTAGAGCTGATGTCCAAGGAACAGCAGCCCTTCTATTCGTTCCTGATTACTTTATCGAGCCATCATCCTTACACGCTTCCTGCCAGCGTGCAAGAGCTGAATACAGGTGATTTCAAAGGAACTATATTGGGGGACTATCTGCAATCTGTCCATTATGTGGATGCGGCGCTAGGAGAACTGGTAGAAGGAATGAAACAGCAAGGGATTTGGAATAATACGATCCTCGTCTTCTACGGTGATCATGACAACTCAATCCAAGACAAGGAGCCTTATGAGCAACTTCTCGGTAAATCCCTATCCAGTCTTGATATGAGCCAAATCATGAACCAGGTTCCCCTACTGATCCATCTGCCTGATGGACAGCATGCCGGGATTTACGACGAGCCTGCGGGTCAACTTGATATGGCCCCGTCATTACTTCATTTACTAGGTATCTCGACCGAAAATGACTATATGATGGGTAACAATTTATTCTCCAATCAGGAACGGTTTGTCGTGCTTCGATCAGGCGCTTTCACAGATGGTAAGCTATATTACATTCCGTCGCCGGATAGCCGGTTTGATAACGGATCCTGCTATGATCTTACGACACGCAAGCTTGCCGATGTAGAGAAGTGCAGGATCCCTTATGAAGAAGCGAATAAGCGCCTATCCATATCTGACCGTCTGATTACGGAGGATTTGATCAAATTGCTGAGAACTAAGGAATAAGATAAGCTAAAAAAGCGGCGGCTTTGAGATTACTCAAACCCGCCGCTAGCTATTTTACTCATTAATCTTCAAGGATTCAGTCATGTCGATTCGCTTGGTCTTGCGCCTTAGGGTGAAATTGCAGACGACGGTAACTAACAAAGTGATGGCTACAGGCCACAGAATGGAGTCAGCCGTTACATAAATCGGGAAGACCATATTGTCTAAAGTAAAGGCCTTCAGGATATGAATATACAGCATTACCCCCACAGGGATTCCTACAAGGATGGAGAACAGTGTAATGATGATATTCTCTTTGAATATTAAGCTATTCATTCGTCTTTGCTGACACCCTAATACCTTTAACGTTGCTAACTCACGGAATCGTTCCTGGATATTGATGACCGATATGTTATAAATAGCTGCTGCAGACAGAACTACTGCACAAACAATAATAACAATGACCATCACGAATAGATTTTGCAAGCCATCTTCCGTCGCTGCTCTGATATCACTCCTGGTCTTAACTTCTTTAACCGAATCCATTGTATTAAAAGTATTGTATAGGTCCTGAACAGACACTCCCTCATGCATACGGTAAAGCACTGTATTGGCACCAAGATCTATCCCATGATCACGGAGTAAAGTAAATGTTCCATAAATATCCTGATTCAAATACTGTACAGAAATGCCGCCGATTTTCACATCAAAGGTAGCGCCTCGATATTCCGGTGCGATCAGCTTGATCTTAAGCGTATCACCAATATCCAGATTATGCGTCTGGGCATAGCGCTTTGAAATAATTACGGATGTATCATCTAATCTGAGCAGATTGCCTTGTTCATCGTAATTATAGATACAATTGTCGCCGCTGCTTAAAGCGATCAGATTCAAATTACGCTTATCAGAGAGATTAGTCACGACCACCTCTGTTTGCATCATTTTACTGGCAGCCTGAACCCCTTCAGAACTAGGTAGTGTTCCCTGCTCGATCGGCTCCTTAAACATCACCCGCAGGTCATAGTTGTAGACCTCGCTAAATTGCTTCTCAATAAGCTCCGCCCTTGATCCTTTGTAACCAAAGGCCAATATTAGAAAGGACACGCAACAAATAATACCTGCCGCACTGTAGATTGCCCTCTGTTTATTGAGGAAGATATTACGGACAATCAATTTATTACTGTAATCCATCCTGTTCCAAAGGGCAGGTATTCTCTCAATAAGCGAGCGCTTGACTGATTTGGGAGGCTTCGCTCTCATAGCCTGAGCCGCATTCTCTCTTAATATTTTTCTTACCGAAATATAACAAGCTAGAGCCGCAAATAAAACAGATAAAATCAGCGCCTGCAGAATGAATAAATAATGAATTCGAATCACAAAGCCGGGAAGGGAAATTATCGCCATGACTTGTTCCATGAAAATTTTAGGGAAAATATATGACCCGCTCAGTGAACCGATTACTCCGCCCGTTAAGCCTACTATAACAGCAAAGCCTAGATAGTGAGTCGTAATTT
>DASYFA010000034.1:0-9150 GCA_036498705.1 Paenibacillus sp. | reverse complement strand
AATATGCTCCGCTGCGGTCATTCTTGAAATAGATGACGAACGCACACGGTACAAGTAAATCAGCGTGTCAACGTAGTATACCGAGCGCGCCGAGAGCAAAGTACGGACAGATACATAGACATCATGATAAATATTTGTTGGTGTCTTTAAACGTTTTATGGACGTACGATAATGCTCACGTATTTTTCGCGAAAAAATTAACCGCCACGTTGCTACATTAAACGGCTGTGCTTCGGTCAGATATTCAAGGACTTGATCCTTGCCACGCCCATTAATGCGTTCGGTTTGATAAGTTTTGTCCGTAAAATTGATGACATTTTCCTCTAAAATCGTACTGAACCGCCCGAAAAGCACATCAGGAGCATGGCTTCGTAATATATTCACGATTTCACCATACGCGCCCGGTGCCAACATATCATCGCCATCTACATAATGGATGTATTGCCCCTGCGCTTTTTGGGTGCCGTAAATGATCGCCTTACCGAAAACCGGCTCACCGGTCAGCGCGTAATATCGGATCTGTTGATTATTCGCTGCATATTCTCTGCAAATGGCATCGCTCCTGTCAGTAGAGTTGTTATTGACCAGAACGACCTCATAATCATCAAAAGGCTGATTAATGATGCTGTCCAAACACGCACCAATATAACGCTCTAAATTGAATACACTTACGATAAAGCTTACAAGCGGCCTTTGCCTTAATCTCCCCATATTCACACCTCTTGTATGAATCATTTTTCATGATATCTATTCATCTCTAAGTACCTCAGATAACGTTCTACCCCCGACCGCGTATCCAAAGACGGCTTGTAACCCAGTACTGTTCTTATTTTGCTCAAATCTGGACGGCGGCGCTGTGGGTTATCCGTATTGTAATGTTTATCCGTATGCTCACTAAATAGGATGCTTCCGTTATATCCAAAGAGGAAGTTCCCGACAGAACGGTAGATCTCCGCTAATTCCCGTATCGTCATTTCTTCCGCGTCGTTACCGATATTAAAGATGTCGTATCGCGCGTACAACGCACATTTCAGCGATGCTAGCGTTGTATCCGCAGCATAACAGAAGGTACGGGTCGCTTTGCCGTCGCTGTACAAGACAATCGGTTCATTCCTCATAATATTCAGCGCAAAATCCGCCGGGGCGCGTTTATCGTTAGTTCGTAGCCCAGGGCCGAAGCTGTTGAACGGACGCAACACAGTAACCGGGAAACCTCTCTGATAATGGAAGTTATAGCAGAGCGTTTCGGCGTACCGCTTTGATTCATCATAGCAGGAGCGTGGACCGGAGCTGTTAACATTGCCCCAATAACCTTCTGGTGTTGGTACCATTTTGGGATCAGGATCGCCATAAACCTCGCTGGTGGAGTAGAACAACAAATTGAAGATACCTCTGCCACCGTAAAAGTCTAATAAGCGTCGCAACCCGACAACGTCGGCGTCCATCGTCTCGATGGGATGCAATCTGTAGTATACGGGAGACGCGAGCGACGCCATATGAAAAATAAGGTCCGCGTCGCCGGCAAACGAAAAATCCTCCCGAGTGACGTCGCCCTTGCGCACCGTGAACAGGGGGTTACTCTCTATTGCGTGAACCCATTCGGGTTTTCCGAAAATATAGTTATCTAGCACATAGATACGTTTCACACCAAGTGTCTGCCCATACTTTGCAAAAAACTGCACCAGCATAAATCCAAGAGAGCCAGCAAAGCCCGTTATTAATATGCTCCTGCCAGACAGCGCGCTGCGCTCGCGCTCTGTTAGTCCATCCGCGATGTGCCGCAAGTCCTCTAATAGAATTCTGTTATCCGTCATATTGTTCATCAATGGCTGCTCCCCCCGTCAAATTACTACTTCATTTCCTAAGAAATATCTGCAATCGACGAAGCATGTGTCTGGAAAAGCCCTATCAATACCTTTAAATTCATCCCACGCAGTCACAAGTGCGACCGTGCCGCAGGTTTCGCACACCTCTTGCGCCGACGTACAATAGGTGATGGGAAGTCTGTATGTGTTATGAAATTCCCACATGGCAAGTGGATCATAGGTATAGATGTTAATATAACCGTCCTGTATCAGTGCAGCGATGATCTTCGCCGCCGGGCTGTCGCGAACGTCATCAGAACCCGGCTTGAACGACAGGCCGAGTATACCGATTTTCTCGGTTTTCTCGCCTGACATACGAGCAATTTTTCGAGCAGTCCGTTCCGGCATTTCGTTATTAAGAGAGATTACACCTTCCAGTATTCGCGGTGTGAATCCCCAGTTTCGTGCGACGGCATCAAGGGCAGCTATATCTTTGGGCAGGCAATACCCGCCGTAACCGCAGCCGGGGTATATGTAGGTATTGATTCCTGCGCCGGCAAGCCGTCTGTCCTCATGCAGAATGCGAAACGCTCTTGCTGTGTCGATACCGCCGACCGCATCTGCGAGTAAAGCCATCTCATTCGAGTAGCTGATCAGCGAGGCAAGCAAGGAGTTTGATAGATATTTAATAAACTCAGCCGTGTTAGGCTCTACAATATGAAGTGGTGCACCAAACGGCTTATAAAGCTCCGCGAGTACGTCCTTTGCTGTATCATCGGACACACCACAGACAATTCTGTCAGGGTTCATAAAATCATTCCAGCACTTGCCCTCACGCAGAAACTCCGGGTTTACCGCAACCGGATTATATGCTCCCTTCGCTCGGATATACGGTGTAACTCGTTCGTTAAGCGTTCCTGGTGGAATTGTAGATTTCACGACAAGCACACAGTCTTTGGAGACTATTTCAAGAACGCTATCAATCGCAAATAGCATATATGACAAATCCGCGCTACCGTCAGGTAGACCCGGCGTTCCAACGCAAAAAAAGCAGATGTCGCTCTTATACGCCGCATCTTTTGCACTGTCCGCTATGGTGAATGTTTTGCCGAGATTCCGCACGAGCGCGTCATCCAGTCCTGGCTCGAAGAACGGGACTTTTCCGCAGGATATCTCTGCACAGCGCTCTTTATTAATGTCATATCCGTGCACAGAAAAGCCTTTGTCCGCAAAACCGAGCGCAGTAGTTAGCCCGACAAATCCAAGTCCGAATACACCGAGACGCATTTCCTCTCCCCCTTTAGTCCACCCACACTTTCCACTTCGCATTGCCGCTCTCCCAATCCGCCTCGAGCACGCTTTTATCTCGAGCCGTATCCATGCAGGCCCAAAACTTGTTATGCTTATATACACCGAGCTTCCCATCTGCGCTCAAGCGCTCAAGCGGGCTACGTTCAAAAATCGTTGAATCTCCATCTATATAATCAAAGACTTCAGGTTCCATCACCATGAAGCCTGCGTTTATCCAAACACCATCTTCTTGCACTTTTTCGTGAAAACCAGTTATTGTTCCGTCACGGTCGTTGATGCCCAGAACGCCAAACCGCCCGCCAGGTTGAATCGCCGATAATGTCACGCTCTTTTCTGACCTTTCATGCGTTTGTACCAGTTTTGCTAAATCAATGTCGCTGACTCCGTCACCGTAGGTCATCATAAACCGCTCATTGCCGATATAGGGCGCGATGCGCTTAATACGTCCGCCGGTCTGTGTGCCCAGCCCCGTATCCACGACGGTGACTTTCCATGGCTCCACGGCATTCGCATGTACAATCATCTTGTTCTCGTCAGTAAAATCAAATGTCATGTCGCTGCGATGTATATAATAGTTGGCGAAGTATTCTTTAATCATATATCCCTTGTATCCGCAGCAAATGATGAACTCATTGAATCCGTAATGAGAGTAAATCTTCATAATATGCCACAAAATCGGTGCGTCACCGATCTCTATCATCGGCTTCGGTCGTAAATGCGATTCTTCACTTATGCGGGTACCGAACCCCCCCGCGAGAATTACTACTTTCATATAAGCCTCCATTCCGGCGACTATATATTCACCCATAAAGTATGGTATGCCGATGAATAGGCTTGGGTTCATTCTTTTTCAAATAACAAAAAAGTCCCGATGTAAAATTAACATCGGGACTTGGTTCCACACATTTTTATCACTTGATCATTCTAAGATTTATCTTCGATAAATTTCAAATATCTGTGGTTCCATATATTTTCATAAAAATCGATCGTCTCTTTTGCAGACATAAATGGATTATTCAAAGTAGAGGTTGCTTTCTGTACCATGAAGTTTTCATATCCCAATCCATGAGCAAATTTAATCGTAGCATCCATACAGTTTGAACATCTAGATCGGCATGTAGAGCCCATAGTTCTTCTTCGGGTACTAATTCCTCATCACAGTGTTGAACAAAGATGATTGGTTTATGTAATTCTCTATATAAGGCGATTCTTTTATTTACTTTAGTGAGTAAATTTTGCAAATCAAATAAATGCTCTCCGTCGTAACATACGCCATTTTGTAAATCGATAACGATTAAAACATCTGAACTAGTCTCCATTATTTCCCCTCTTTTAAGTGGTCCAATAATTTTAACTTTAAATTAGGATATATTTTATAATACATTTTCTTTTCTATTGATTTATGTGCAATTACGATAGAAGCAAATACAATAGCGTACAGAATAAACGCCCATGGATAAGCTAAAAACCAATCAAGTACATTTTTAAAGATATCCCCTCGATCTATTACTTTTAACTTTCCTAATATCATATAAACAATAAAGACAACAATTGGTAATGAAATAACACCCGAGATAATGTTTAAAGATCGTTTTTTATTCCGAGCTTCGATAAAAGTAGGTTCATTTAAATATTCGCTAACCCCCACCGCTTGTTTTTCAAAGGTATCTTCACTTTTAATAGGTAAGTTGTAATCACTAATTATTTTGTGAAGCTGTTTAAGTTCTTCCGCACTAGAAAAAACTTCAACCATCGTTTTTCCGTAATTCAGTTTCCTCACTTCTTTCTCATTTTAAAATATTTAGTATAGAGTACCATAAATGAAAGGTTGTTTCTATTTGCATGTTGATTGAGTTTAAGGTCTGGATACAACCCGGAGGCTAACGCTTTTCCATGTTTATGTACCGAACGTCTGCCTGATTTCCTGCTCCGTGACCGGCAGCGCGATCGTCAGCTTCGCAGGGTCCTGCGGGGAATAGATGACATTGATGATTTGACCTTGCTGCACCCGGGCAAGATTCGCGGCAAGCAGTTCTTTTTGTACCGTCACCTTGAATGTTTCCCCGTTTGGTTTGGTAACGGCGAGCGTAAGTTGCAGTTGAACTTTCCCGTATTCGGCCATACCCAGTGGTGCCACATCCAGTACTTTAGCTAGACCTTTCTCCCCGGTTTGCGCAATATCCGCCAGTTCCGGACTCAAGCCTTGTTTAACAAGCTGTTCATTTAAAAGCGATTGAAGATCATTTTGATTCATATGACCTTTTGCATCAAAACCGATCTTGTAGGGATTTTTCTCCGAGACCAGTAAGGGAATTACGGATCCAGGCTGAAATTGTGGTAAATTCGCGACAGGAACAATCATCTGCAGCTTGGCCGGGTATTTGTCGTGGCCCTGTCTTGTTACCATCAGCTCCAGCTTGACTTCCGGTTTGTTGTTAATCACCGTTCCAGTTTGCCGGATATTCGTGATTAGTCCCACTGCTGACTGCCCCTTCTTGACGGTGCCGACACCCAATATGGGTGGAAGAATCAACAGGGCAATACCGGCACAGATGGCTGGCACAAACCAAGAAGAACCTATAATGATAAAGGGATCGTCCCATAACCAATCAGCCAGCAGCGGGGAAAAGCTAACGCCAAGCACGATAAGCATGCCAAGTGATGTTAAGATTTTTTGCATCATTATCCCTCCGGGTCAGATTCATGTCATGGGGCCAACATAGATGAGTTCCGCCGGATTGGCCGGATGCTGTCCGAGTCCGATGTGGTCCCCGGCCCGTGGCACCTGTAATTTGGATACAAGCGTTTCGAGCGTTTTCGTATAACGGCTGCCACCGGTTTCCGTCACCTCCAGATCCAAAATAACAACCGGGTCAAAATTAATCAGTTTTCCGGTATCGCGTACCGAAAGGACGATAGCGGTAGCAGTGATAGGAACGGAACCTCCCTCAGCCATCTGCGCTTGCCTAGCCTGCTCAATGCTTTGATTCATGGCTTCGCGATGCTGTTTGGGGATGAGTCCCTTCATCATCATGCCGCTCAAACCTTTATTTAATAATTGATCCGCTTTTTCCAAATTGTCCTGTGCATGTTTCTTTTTACCGAACCAGCCCATATGTTAAACACCTCGCTACAATCGTAATTTTGAGTTCATCGATGTCTCTATCACAATTGTAAGCAGCGGATGGAAAGGATACAACGGGTTTGAAAGGATACAATACGGTGTCGGTGATCAGCGGTTTTACTTCCGGTTTAAGGAGTGAATTTTGCGAAGTTCCACCCTGTTACAGCAATAAAAAGCGGAAAATCCGCCTTTTAACGTTTGGAACAGCCCATTCGTATTGCGGTTTCCCGCCTGAAATCTGGTTATTATTTGCTCCGCAGCAGGTAAACTAGCTTCTTGTAATAGGCAGCGGATTCCTTGTATTTTCTGGCATCCTCAGAGACGACGGCAAGCGACTCATATAGAGTCTCCAAGCGGTTGGTTTGCTGAATGGACTCAAAATAAGGCAAACAGGCTAAGGCCTGCTCCATGGAACGTTCGAACTGCCCCTGCGCAAACGAGAGCTGACTTTGGTAGAACAGCAGCGACATTTGTTGATCGGTTGTTTCGGCGCTGCTTTCAAGCTCCTTGACCATCTGCGGGAGCAATGCCCATTGCTTTTGGTTTAGTGCCAACTCGCAGCGGTAAATATCGAGCAGCGGTTGGAACTTCTGTCTAATTTCTTCGGGTTCGCGCCGAATCATTTCTTTAAAGCGGTCAATCTCCAATGCGGCTTTGTCATATTCGCCCAACAGCGTTTGCATGATAATTCGGTTATTCATTATGGATGTCATCATTTCGCCCTGATTGGAGGTGTAAACCAGATGTGCTTCCGCCATGGATAAGGCCAGCAGCGCTTCCTGAACAAGTCCGACCGTAAACTGATAACCGCTGTAAGTGAGATAGAACCCGCTCAAACGGTGAAAGAGCCTTTGTTCATAGACATGCTTCATCATTTGCTCAAACGTCTGTTTCGCCTGATCATACTGTTTCAAATAGATAAAGGCCTCTAGCATGAAATTATGCGCCGTCAGCCATGACTCGCTGCCTGGAGCAAGCAGTTCCGCAAGTTTTCGTGCTTGATGCAGTGCCTCGTGGTAATGGTGTTTGGATCTGAAAAGATGGATTTTATAATAAAACATCGCTTTTTTGGCTGGCAGGGGTAGATCATTATCGTCAGGACGACCGTATTTATCCAAGTAATAATTCAAATAATTCCGGTGTAAATAATCATGAGTTGCCGTGTCATGAAGTTGCTGGTAATATACGGCTTTCATTAAGGCCGTGGTCAGCTCGACAGTTAATGCATCGTCTCGGTCCGGCAGGTCGTTAACCTGCTGTTCATCGATGGATGCAGCGGATTGGGATAACTTTTCGAAAATGGTCTCTGCCTGTGCCAACGTTTCCGGGGTTTGAGATGAAGCCTGCAGCAAATAAGCAGGGGAGACACCGAGACGGGAGGCTATATGTTCAGCCAAATCAGCGGCAAGCGGGTAACGCTCTGCGAGGATATTGGCAAAATGGGTTTGCGTCACTAGACCTTCAACCAGCTCTTTGCGAGTGATATTTTTCTTTTTGCACAAAAAATCGATTCGTTCTTTTAACATAGGTCGTGGAAAAGCTCCTTTCCGCTAAAGATCCGTAAAAGTATACCATGATATATAGCAAAAAAGGCTGAAATAAGGATAAACGGGTGAAAAGGCCTGCTATCGGATGCATCGATGGTCCCTCGTATGAAAATCATCCATTATTCAACATAAATACCTTGAGTAGCAGTTCCATTAGGAGGAAAACTTGCTGTCCCCATAATTAATCCGATTCCCCACCCTGTTATCCTTTTTTAAATCAACATAGAATACTTCATTTCTCATTGCTGCAGTACTTGTATTTTAAGGGTTGGCGAGTCATACGACCCGCCCCAAAGATGAAAAAGCCGAGGAAAACAGGAGTGGATACCTGAGTTTCGCTCGGCTTTTTGATACGACTTTATAAGCTTTAGGTCAACTTTATAAGTCTTGGGAGAACTTTAATTCATCTTTACAACTTTTTTAACCACATTATTATACTTCTACTCCACCGTCACGCTCTTCGCCAAATTTCGCGGCTTATCTACGTCGTTGCCTCTCGCAAGGGAAGTGTAGTAAGCAAGCAATTGCAATGGCACTACGGACAGGGCCGGAGTGAGAATCGACAGCGTCTTCGGAATGGCGAAGGCCTGGTCGACGGACTTCAAGAGGCCGGTAACATTCTCCTCATGTGTGAGCGCCAGGACATCAGCGCCGCGCGCTTTCACTTCCTTAATGTTACTAACGGTCTTCTCTAGTACAGATTCCTGCGTAGCTAGTGCGATCACGGGAATACCTTCTTCAATTAATGCCAAGGTTCCATGCTTCAATTCGCCAGCAGCGTAAGCCTCGGAATGGATGTAAGAGATCTCCTTCAGCTTCAGAGACCCTTCCATGGCCACTGCGTAATCCAAGCCACGACCGATAAAGAACAAGTCCTCATGCTTGGAGATATGCTCAGCGTACGCCTTGATCGCATCGACATTAGCCAGCATACTCTCTACTTGCTCCGGTAAAGCATGCATTGCCGCGATCACATGTGCGATCTCGTCATCGGTCTGAGTACCGCGTACTTGAGCAAGATATAAGCTAAACAAATAGAACGCAATCAATTGCGACGTATATGCCTTGGTCGAAGCGACTGCAATTTCCGGACCTGCGAGCGTATTAATGACATCATCTGCATCACGAGCGATCGAGCTGCCTACTACGTTCGTGATCGCCAGTACATGGGCACCATTTACTTGCGCCTCGCGCAAAGCGGCTAGTGTATCCGCAGTCTCCCCGGACTGGCTAACAACGATCACTAGCGTCTCTGGAGTAATCAACGGCGAGCGATAGCGATACTCAGAAGCAACATCACACATCACTGGTAGCTTAACGAGACGCTCAATCACGGCTCCCCCGACTAGACCGGCATGATAAG
>DASYFA010000033.1:0-2856 GCA_036498705.1 Paenibacillus sp. | reverse complement strand
CAGAGGGCATTATGAAGCTGAGAGGGGGAGAGGACAATGAGTAATAGCAATTATCCAGATAACTATGCCAAGGAAGTGCAGGAGCAGGAGCAAGCGCTGGAGGCGATCCGCCACAAGCTAGCGTTGCTGCCGGATTTGCCGGGTTGCTACTTGATGAAGAACAAGAACGGCACGATCATTTATGTCGGGAAGGCCAAAATCCTGAAGAATCGTGTGCGCTCTTATTTCACAGGCAGTCATGACGGGAAGACGCAGCGGTTAGTTTCGGAAATTCGCGATTTCGAATATATCGTTACCGGCAGCAACATGGAGGCGCTCATTCTGGAGTGCAACCTGATCAAGACACATTCTCCCCGCTATAACGTGCTGTTGAAAGATGACAAGACCTACCCATATATCAAAATTACGAATGAACCTCATCCAAGGCTGGAAGTCACGCGGAGAATTCTGAAGGATAAGGCCAAGTATTTCGGACCGTATCCGAACGCTTATGCAGCACAGCAGACAAAGAAGCTGCTCGACCGGATGTACCCGCTGCGTAAATGCAATGTGATGCCGAAGGAAGTATGTTTGTATTATCATATGGGACAATGCCTGGCACCTTGTGTGAAGGAAGTGTCGCAGCAGACGTATGATGAGATGATTCAAGAGATCGTGTCTTTCCTGAACGGTGGGCATGAGGAGATCAAGCAGGAGCTTCAGCGCAAGATGGAAGAAGCAGCCGAGGAACTATACTTCGAACGGGCGAAGGAACTGCGTGATCAGATCAGAAGCATTGACGCGCTGATGGAGAAGCAGAAGATTACGATGAATGATGCGAGAAATCGTGATGTATTCGGCTTTGCTGTCGATAAGGGTTGGATGTGCGTGCAGATTCTGTATGTGCGTCAAGGGAAAATGATCGAGCGCCATGCTTCGGTATTTCCGTTTTATGGAGAGGCATATGGAGATTTCTTGTCCTATGTGACACAGTATTACAGCGACAATCCAGCGCTTCCACAGGAAATTCTTCTGCCGGACATGAAGCCAGTGCAGCAGGAGGAACAGATAGAGGAGCAGGCAGAGGGACAGGTTGAAGAGCAGGTTAGCGAGGCCTCTGATGAAGGTGAAGAATTGCTTGATGCAGAGAGTGGGGCAGCCGCCCTACAGAACTGGCTGAATGTGAAGGCGCTCGTTCCAAAGCGGGGATTGAAGCGTCAGATGACGCAGATGGCGATTGATAATGCCCGTGTCGCACTGGATGAGAAGTTCCGTCTAATCGAGCGAAATGAGGAACGGACCTCAAGGGCAGCAGAGAATCTTGGAGTTGCTCTCGGTCTGACCGATCTGTCACGGATCGAAGCGTTTGATAACTCGAATATTCAGGGGACCAATCCGGTATCAGCAATGGTTGTGTTCATTGACGGTAAGCCAGCTAAGAAGGAATACCGGAAGTATAAAATCCGCACTGTTCAAGGATCTGACGATGTGGAGACGATGCGTGAGGTTGTACGGCGTAGATATGAGCGGGTGCTCAAAGAGAATTTGCCGCTACCTGATTTGATCGTCATGGACGGAGGCAAGGGGCAGATGGCTGCGGCGAAGGATGTGCTGGAGAATGAGCTGGGACTGTTCATTCCTGTCTGCGGCCTTGTGAAGGATACGAAGCATAAGACGGCTCAATTGATTATCGGTGATCCGCCGGAGCCAGTGAATCTAGCCCGGGACAGCCAGGAGTTCTATTTGCTGCAACGAATTCAGGATGAGGTACACCGCTTTGCAATATCTTTCCACCGCGAGCAGCGTGCCAAATCGATGGTCGTATCTCAGCTTGACGCGATTCCTGGCGTAGGTGAGAAACGTCGTAAACTGCTGTTGAAGCATTTTGGATCGCTGAAAAAAATAAAAGAGGCCTCCATCGAAGATTTTCGGCCTCTTTCTATTGGTGATAAACTTGCTCAGACAATTATAGATTCGCTTCGGGATGAGGAGTCGGAATAATCGGCTCCTCTTTTTTTGTTGGCGGAGTTGGATGATCCTTATGCGCTGGATTGAAGCGGTAGATCAGATAACCGACGATAGCAGGCAAGATCAGATAGAATAATCCAGCAGCAAGATTTAGTCCTCCGCCCATGACTATCAGACTGATCGCCATCAGAATCGTGTCGAAGATTACGTGGGTGAAGACGGCGGTAATAAATCCATAACGCAGGAACACAAAGCTGAACAATAAGCCGATGAACATGAGCTCAATTGGCCGTGAGATGACTGGATATATCGGATATAGAGTATGACCGAAGGCCCAGATCAACGAAGTAATCAGGCTGGCTACGAATGTACTCTTGAACATCTTCTTAAGCATGGCGATACCGAACAGACGATAGACGGCCTCTTCTCCGATTCCTGCTACCCAAGCCAGCAGCGGGAATAGCAGCGGCAGAAGCATGTTGTATGTCGATTGGGAAGCGTCGGTTGTCGACCAGGTATGAATCGTATTCTCGAGTGCCAGGAAAATGATGGACTGTACACCGAGCAAAATAAGTGCCCAGGCATACCCGTTCTTCATCGCTGTCAGCACGTGTCGACCATAACCGGGCTCTTTAGCTCTTGGCCAAAGGTTACGCCCTTTTTGTCTCCAGAGCGCATCGCCACCGACTAGAGATACATAAATGGAGCCGGACATCAGCAGAGTCACTACGCCCTGTAGAACGAAGCTGAAGACGAGTATACCGTTGCTCAGGCTATCTTTTTGCAAATAGGGCAGCATGTTGATTGCTCCAACCATACTTAGGACAAAATAGAGAGAGGCAAGAAAGAGACCACGCTTAAATGAGGTATGAGCTCTTGTCACAATGCTATATACGATCGCTAGCACGG
>DASYFA010000032.1:0-5057 GCA_036498705.1 Paenibacillus sp. | reverse complement strand
GGTTCAACGTAGGAATAGAGGGCGCTTATTGGCGTCCTCTATTTTGATAGATATGCGGGATGATATTAGCATAGGATGTGTCCCAGTTAAAGTACCGTTCCAGAATCAAGTGTGGTGGGGTGATATGAGTAACTAGTCGACGGCCAAAGTTATAAAAACTGCAAAAATGCAGTTTTTAGCATACAAAATCGCCTGCATTTATAAAAAGCCTGCAAATATGCAGTTTATTAGCGCTATTTCCTTGAACTCAGGCCAATCAGCTAAGCATAACTCACTTCATCATCATTATTCATTACTCTATTCATTACTCTATTCATTACTCTATTCATTACTCATCACTCATCTTATCCATCGTCCCACCAACTCATAAAAAAACAGTTGTCGCCCCTGGAATATTAAGGTATGATGATTGTCCCTACTGCTGCAAAATGCCCTTGTCTGAAGTAGACGGAACAAGCCGTCAAAAAAGCTTATCGGAGGTGCTTCATGCTTTATTTTACGTTGGCTTCAAAGGCCTATTCACGCAATTTGCAGTACCGCGGTGCACATATGGTGCACAACCTCGCCAGTGCGATGTTCGGATTCATCTACGCTAGTATTTGGATCGGGCTCGGCAGGGACAATCCCCTCGGCACTTATGGAACCCCCGGCATGATCAGTTACATTTGCTTCACGCAGAGTCTGCTGTGGATTACCAGCTTCATCTCGAACGGACTCGGTATACCGCAAGCTGTTCGGACAGGTCAAATCTCGCTGGATCTAATGCGACCCATCCATTTGTTCAGCCATATGGCGGCTCGCGAATGGGGGCAAATTGCCTATCAGTTCGTGTACAAATCACTTCCTATCTTTATTCTGTATCTCATCATTTTTCCGCTCCACATTCCCAAGAGCATCTTCACAGTACTACTTGTTGCAGTCAGTATAATAGGCGCAGCCTATATATCGATTTGTATGAATTATCTGATCGGAGTTACTGCGCTGTGGACGACAGAGTCCTCCTGGTTCTATTGGGCAAATCACGCGCTCGTAAATTTACTGGCCGGCTTCTTTATTCCGTTGGAATGGCTACCGTCCTGGTTGTCTCAATTAGCTTGGCTATCGCCGTACCCGTATCTTCTCTACATCCCTACGCGGATCTATCTCGGTTACGAACACGGCTCTCATTTATGGGGGACGCTGCTTTGGTGTGTCTTCTTGACATTGATCTGCCTACTGGCGACTAAGGTGCTGCGGCATAAGGTGGAGGTGCAGGGCGGATGAGTGACAAGCTGGAGTTAAGCAGCAAGCTTAAATCTTGGATGGAGCTATACGTTCTATTGATCAAGACAAGTGTTCGCAGCCGGATGCAATACCGTTTTAACTTTATTCTCGGTTCCGTTCTCGCGGCACTGATTCAAATTTCGGAATTCCTGATGGTTGCAATCGTATTATATAAATTTGGGGCTATCCAGGGCTGGTCCTTGTATGAAATCGGTTATCTATTCTCGGTCATTACGTTGTCAAAGACGCTGTATCGTACGTTTGCCGATGAGGTTCATCATTTGGAAAAATATCTGGTGGCCGGTGAACTGGATCAGATTCTGACCAGGCCTGTACCCGTACTGCTCGCCATCATGCCGCGGAATTTCCGTATTATGCTTGGAGAGGTGCTGCAGGGAGGCTTCATACTGTGCTGGTCGATGAATGGATTGTGGCGCAATGGTCAGATCGATTGGACTTCAGTCGTATTTACACTATTCATTATTGTAACTGGTGCAGTGATTCTATTCTCGATCGGGCTGGCTACAGCTACGATTGGCTTCTGGACGACGCGGATCGATGAATTGCAGACCTTCACCGAGGATGCAGCCAGAACGGCTGGGCAATATCCACTTACGTTATATCCGAAATGGATGTCTTCCATGCTACTGATCGTTATTCCCGTCGGTTTCGTGAATTATGTTCCGGCGTTGTATATTATCCGCGGTGAACTTGGAGCCTGGGTGCTAGCGGCTGTTGCCGCGGTGGCGATAATTTGTCTTGGAGCAAGTATGCGGTTCTGGCGCTTCGGTATTACGAAATACCAGAGTACAGGAAGTTAAGGGAGGGTAGGCTATGATTGAAGCCAAAAATTTATATAAAGAATTCAAGACCCCGATGGTCCGTGAGGGACGATTCGCTGGCATTCGGACGTTATTCGCGCGTGAATATACAAGGAAAGAAGCGGTTCGCGGCATCAGCTTTCAAGTCGAGCAGGGCGAATTCGTCGGATATATTGGTCCGAATGGAGCTGGCAAATCGACGACCATCAAGATGCTGACCGGTATCCTTCATCCAAGCTCAGGCGAGGTGGTCGTTGGCGGCTATAATCCTCATCAGGATCGGCGGAAGGCGGTACGTCGCCTCGGCGTCGTATTCGGGCAGCGAAGTCAGCTGTGGTGGGATTTGCCGGTTAAGGCCTCTTATGATATATTGGCAAAAATGTACAATGTGACAGATATCGATAAGCGAAGGCGGATCGACCAATTGGCTGAGCTTCTAGACTTATATGAGTTCTGGGATACACCGGTCCGCAAGTTGTCGCTTGGTCAACGAATGCGGGCCGATCTGGCCGCATCCCTACTACATGATCCCGATGTCCTGTTCCTGGACGAACCGACAATTGGACTCGATGTGAATGCGAAGCGAAATATACGGAAGTTTCTCAAGCAGCTGAATGAGGATTTCGGGAAGACGATATTGCTGACAACGCATGATATGGATGATATTGAGCAGCTCTGCGGACGTGTTATGGTCATCAATCACGGTGTACTTACCTTTGATGGCACCGCTCGCTCGCTTCGTGAGACGATCGGCCTTCCGACCGAGATTCGCGTTACATTCCAGGGTAATTACCAGCTGCCGGATACCATTAACCCTGCGATTCGTGTAACTGGTCGGGAGGATGACGTCGTGACGATTGAGGCTAACCGTCAGGAGTGGAGTACGGTAGATATTTTACGTGAGCTGGAGACTTGGGGTGACATCGACGACTTCGAGATGAAGGAGCCAGATTTCGAGGAGATCATCCATAAAGTATATTAGACCGTCCGCTTTTGATCACGAAGGAAATCAGGAAGCTGCCCGGCATCGAATCTTGAATTCAGCCGGGCCTTCTGGTGCTCACGTACAAACTACGTACGCTCCGCTCCTCAGTCCCTAGCTTCATCCAACCTTCTCGGTGTTGAAAACCGGACTTTTTAAACGCTCACTATTAGTTAGATGAGACATATTTTGAGTTACGCGAACCTGCTTTGCTGCATACAAATATTAAATAGAATGAAACAATGAAATAATTCTCGTTGAAATTACATGAAACAAGTCATATACTAAATATATTGTGATATTCATTACAGTGTATCCCTAGCAATGATAGTAATATGAATTCAGCGGATACAACAAAATCAAACAATTAAAATTTGAATATGGATCTTCGGGGTAAGGTGAAATTCCTGACCGGCGGTGATTGGTTCAATTGTCATAAATCATGGTGATTGAATCACAGCCCGCGACTCGCTGTTCGTCTTGTTGGACGATTAGCGACTGATCTGGTGCAATTCCAGAGCCGACGGTAAAGTCCGGATGGGAGAAGATCAAACATAAGTTTGTGCAGTCAAGGCGATGAGTCTGTATTTGCGCATGCTTATTTGATCAGCCCCCGTAGATGTCGACTGTTGTCGATTCACGGGGGCTTTCTGCTGGCAAGACTCCGTATTCAAGGAGAGGGAGAGACAGCAAGATGGAAAACGTAAGTACAGGCTACAAGGTGCAGGAGCCCGCTTCAGTACGGCCTGCCAAGTCAAAAAGCGGATTTTGGCTAGTAGTATTGGGAGCGGCCCTATGGGGTGTCGATCCATTATTTCGGATTATTCTACTCCGTGCGCTGACCTCGGCGCAAATCGTTCTGTTGGAACATGTGATTATCGCACTTATCGCTATTCCTGTGTTATGGAAGAATCGTGGAGAATTGAAAGGCATCAGCATGAAGCATTTCGGCGCATTGCTCTTCATTTCCTGGGGCGGCTCGGCCATAGCGACGATCCTGTTCACGATGGGGCTAGCTAACGGCAATGCCAACGCAGTGCTACTGCTTCAGAAGCTGCAACCGTTATTCGCCATCATTTTAGCGAGATTTCTACTTAAAGAGAAGCTACCGCGTCATTTTTCAATTCTGCTCTTGGTTGCGCTGGCCGGAACCTATTTCCTAACCTTCGGCTTTGCAATCCCGTTCGGGCATTGGAATGAGTTCGTGCAAGTCGGAAGTCTGTTATCCTTGGGTGCTGCAGCTCTATGGGGTGGTTCAACCGTAATGGGCAGATTGATGGTCGGTCAAATGAAATATGAGACAGTGACCTCACTGCGATTCGTTCTCGCGCTTCCGCTGTTGTTCGCGGTAACCTGGAATGAAGGCGCTGCGTGGAATCTTCCATCAGGCACATCTGAGCTATCTTTGGTAGGACTTAACCTACTCGGTCAAGCACTTCTGCCAGGACTGCTCAGTATCCTAGTCTACTATAAAGGTCTAACTACTACGAAGGCGTCTGTGGCCACACTGGCGGAGCTCAGCTTCCCGATGGTCGGTGTCCTGATCAACTGGATCGCATTCCAGCAGATCGTAACCTTCGCTCAAGCGATTGGCTTCCTGCTGATCTGGGTCGTATTATTCACGATCTCAAGACAGAATACAGCTTCAGAGGCTTAAATATATAAATTGAAAAAGGCCCGTCATTTCCACAAGCTGTGGGGATGATGGGCCTTTTCTTAACTGGATACGGAGGCGTCTTTCGTTATTTATACAAATTTACTAGGTAGTACTCCAAAATGTTGTTTGAACACCTTCACAAAATAACTTCGATTGTCGTATCCGAGCTGTTGTGAAATCGAATCGATGGTTCTTCCGGAATTATTGAGTAGTTCCTTAGCTCTCTCCATCTTCATACGTGTAACATATTCAATGAAATTTTCATTCGTTTCTTTCTTATACAATCGGCTAAAATAGCTCGGATTTAGGTGTAAGTGATTTGCGACATCTTCCA
>DASYFA010000031.1:0-6291 GCA_036498705.1 Paenibacillus sp. | reverse complement strand
AAGCGATGAGCGCCTCCGCACCATCCGTTCCAATTCGGCAGCCACGGTTCTCCACCTCGCGAACGACCCACTGAATAAGCTCGGCTCCGCTAAGTGGCAGGAAGGATAGGACTACGCCCTCGCTTTTCATCGTCTTAACGATCTTCTTCCTCTCATCGAGCTTCTCACCATTAGCCACAAAGACAATGACACTATATTCAGCAGGATTGGTACTATAGGCGAGCAGCGTATCAAGCTTATGCTCGATTTTGCTACTATCCCTGCCAGCCGTGAATACAGACGAATCTTTGGCAATAATCAGCTTGCGCTCAGCCAGAAAGGGGGGTGTCTCCGCTTCTTCAATAACAACCTCCACAGGGGTCTCTGTTAAATCAAAATGCGCTAACGCAAAGTCCCGTTGATCCGGGTCCACAATTTGCTCCTGCAATAAGGCGATGAACTGCTGCATCTGATATTTCTCTGTACCGTAACACAAATATAAAGGGGAAACTTTCCCTTGTTTAATCTCTTTGATAGCTGTTTTCACATCCACCATTTTCCCCTCCTCAAAAAGTCCGCTTTTGAACACTCGCTTTATTATCATATCTCGAAAAGTACTGTTCGTCCAAGCGACAATTTTCACACGGACCGAAAGTGACGTGAAGTTTCCATCTGCAGCCCCAAGTATAGCCCTGAAATTCTCATCAACGCAACAAAGGGACCCCGCTATTCAAGCATAAGGTCCCTTTGTCCCAGAACATCTATATAAACGCGGGCTGAAAAGCTCTAGAAACTTTTCGGCCGACGGTCATACGACGATCAGGGTCTCTATTTCTCACTAATCTATATAACCTATTCCATATCTCACAAAAAGGTGACTCATTTGGTTGTATTTTTTTGAGATTGGTCATTATTAACAGATGGGTCCGTTACATCAGTCTCAGCTTTCGCTTGCAAAGTGTAAGTCGAGGTCACATTGTCTTTCTCTATCTCATACTGATACGATTTGCTATCCTCGGACCAGGAACCTTGCACCCATACACCATCAATTGGTTTATCTGTAATCAGTTTGCGGCCATTAATACTGTCTGCATTGTTCTGATACAAATAGAGATGTCCGTCATTGATTTCGACGGTAAAGCCACCGTCCGGCGAAGTCCATAGATCTTTAGCTAATATACCCATGATGTTTCCGCCGATAGAAAAACGGGTGCTGCTCTCGGGTTCTTCTGTCCCATCAACAGTTTGGCCATCATTGTCGCTGCTGCGATCGTTCTTAGTAACTTTACTGGTTGTAGCTCCTGAGGCTGCAGTATTTCCAGAAGCTTCGGGATTCGGCTTGGGTTTTTGCTGTTTTCCGTTCTGCCCACTCGAAGCCTTATCACTCGAAGCCTTATCACTCGAAGCCTTATCACTAGCAGACACATCACTCTTATTTATGTCTTTTGTGTCCGCAGAATCCTGCTTGCTTACCGAAGCTGAACTTCCACTGTTGTCCCCAGCGTCTGAACTTCCCATAGAAGCACGAGCTGCAGCAGGGTCCTCTTTCCCAGCGTTATCGTTCTGCTGCTCTGTTTGCTTCAATACGCTATCATTGGAATCTCCGACTGGATTGTTGCCTCCCTGCGGCAATTGGTTCTGTACATCCCCGCTCGCATCAGAGCCGGAACTGTCGGCAGTCTCCGAACGCGTCATATTGTCAGCCTTGTTGTTGCTGGACAATGATTGCACTGACATCTCGGCATCAGACACGGTACGCGGTTCATAATTGTATATAAATATACCAAGGATCAACGCTGCAGTTACACCGAGAGCACCTGCGCGAAAAGCGCGGCTTCGCCACGGACTCTGTCTGCGACTACGGCTTGCTGCTTGTTCCTCTGACTTGGCAACCAACGGCTTCATCCCTGGCAGTACCTCTGAAGCGCTGCCCTCCTCACGGCGTGCCCTGTCGATCTCATCCAGCTGAGGAAGAATCGAATCAACCAAATTGATCTTCGGCATGACCTTTGGAAGCTGTTCCAATTTAGAATTTAGCATTTTTAATATGTCAAATTCTTCGGCGCAATCTCTGCAATTTCGAATATGCTCGAACAATTGGGCGCTTTCTTCATCGTTCAAATCATGATCTAAATAACGATGCATCCATTCCACCGCCTCCGAACATTTCATCCTGACACACCACCTTTCTGATAATCTTGGAGTAAATGCTGAAGCTGTTGTCTCGCTCTAAATAAATAGGATTTCACGGTATTGAGCGGTAAATTCATACAGTCAGCAATTTCGTTGTACGAGAAGTCCTGCAAATATCTCAGAACAACAACAGAACGGTGATGTTCCGGAAGCTGATCGATTGCTTCGCGAATGTCTTCTGCTATGTAGCCAGACATTACTTCCCTCTCGACACTCTCTTTCCCTTGAAAAACAAGCTCATGCTCTTCAATAGAAACCGTAGGCTTATTCCTTCGGAACTTATCTATACAAATATTGGTTACTATACGCTGAACCCATGTCTTAAATTGCGCTTTCTCCTCGTAGGACCCAATCTTCGTATAGATCCTGATTAGCGCCTCCTGGGCTGCATCCAGCGCGTCCTGTTCGTTATTCAAAATATAATAGGCCGTCCGGTACACATGTGTTTCTATCTCACGCAATAGGGTGATTAGAGCGTCGCGATCGCCCTGCTGAGCGGCTCTGATGAGTCCCTGCTCTACCACTAAGGCTCCCCCTTCCTTGCAACATTACAGACGATATCGACCAACGATATGTTGCAATGTTGTTACTCTATTTTTTTAAGAAAATAATGTTAGGATTGCTAAGAAGATTTCATATAAGTTCTCAATCTCACCTAAGAATACCAAAAAAAAGAGAACGCGTCATCCAACGGACATAATACGAATACACAAATAGAGGTCGATAGTGACTTAAAAAAGACCAGTTGTTCTATGAGACGCGAGAATTAGGGATTAGTTTCTATGGACTCCGCTTACTCCGTCGTTTTATTTTTGTACCTTGCCTGGATCGATCCCTTCCGCACCACGACCTGAATCTCACCCTGCAAGTCCGTCCTAAAAATACTGCTACCTGACTGAGCAAGTCGCTCCACTACCCCGGCATTCGGATGACCATAGGTATTGTTAATCCCCGCAGAAATTACTGACGCGGTCGGCTGGTAACGTCTAACCCATAAGGCAGATGTTGAGGTCTTGCTGCCGTGATGCGATACTTTCAGAATATCAATTAGGCGCATGTCATAAGCTCCTCCCTCAGGAGATTCTTGATGCTCCAAGGCCAGCATCTTGCGCTCCGTCGCTTCATCCGTGTCCCCTGTGAACAGAAAGCTTGCTCCATCCATATCCAGCCTGAATACTACTGACTCGGGGTTCTGTTCCTTGATATAAGGTATGGTTGAATCAGAACTATCCCCTTCAAAATCATGTATAAGTGGAGCTATGAATTCAAGCCTCGTCGAGGAATCAAGCTTTAGGATCATGCCTCGAGAGACCGCATAAATTGGCGTCTTCTTGTTCACTGCCGTCTGCATCAGCTTATCCAGAGTTTTAGATTCGGAGAAGCTACCATTGAACAGCAGAGCACCTATCGGAAATTGTTCTATGACAGCCTGTAATCCCCCGATATGATCCTGATCCCCATGCGTGGCAATTACAATGTCCAGACGATGAATTCCACGCTTCTTAAGCAGTGGAACAACGGTCTTCGCTCCGACCTCAAACGGCTCACGTCGATCGCGCCAACTATCCCCCGGCTTGCGAAATGAGACGGTGCCTCCACCATCCACCAGGATGTTGACCCCTGACGGTGTTGTGATCAGCGTACAATCCCCTTGTCCAACATCAATATATTGAACATGACCAACGCCGCGGGAATTAAGAGGACGATACCCATAGATAAGCATTGCAATTAAGCTAATGGACATTGAGATCATCATTGCGTAATGCTTAAAGTTATTTCCCCCAAAGCTATAGTAACTCTTACTGGGAGGACGAACCGGACGATCCGGAAGCGGAACCGTATCGTCCGTAACCGATTGAATAGAGAGTTGTGTCAAAGACCTCTTACTTAGCAGCAGCAAACCGTAAATGACCAAGTAGTAGCCGGCGATCCATATCAATCCCGGTGATTGCCAATAAGTCATGAAGCCGCTTCGGCTGGTAAGCCATTCCGTAGCTTGAAAAGTAACTTTATTTACGAGGATGACTGGATATGCGATCCAAGTACCTAGCCTGAGCCAAACCAAACTGGTCAATAAAGCAGCCATGCCGAGTGGCAGTGCGATAAGCCCAATCACCGGAACGATTAACAAATTGGCAACCAGAGAGAGCAATGAGAGTTGGTTGAAATAATAGATCGTCAATGGAAAAGAAACAATCTCCGCCGCTACCGTAATTGCTACGGTACTACGTATTTTAGACGGCAACCAGCTAAGCAAAGGAAGTATTAGTGGTACGAAAATAATCAAACCTGCTGTAACAGCAAACGACAGCTGAAAGCTGACATTCAGCAAATAGTTCGGCTCCCATAAAAGCATGAGCAGAGCCGCGGCCGACAACACATTCAGTCCATCCTTCATCCTGCGCTGACGCAGCAAATATAGACCGAGTATCGTCATGATGCCGGCGCGGATTACTGAAGGGGAGAATCCCGTCAGTAGTACGTAGATAGGTACGAAGCAGAGTACAATCAAGATTGAGGTCTCGCGTGTGACTCTACAAAGTCGAAGCAAGCCAAATAGCAGACCGACATTAATCGCGACATGGCTGCCGGAAATCGCCAGAATATGCGTCAAACCAAGCTGCGTGAACTGGATGTATTTATCCGGTTCCATATCGTCAGCGAGCCCGATTAGCAGCCCCTTCATATAGCCGGCTTGCCACCCAGGGAATAACTGTTCAACCTGGTTTCCAATGCGCTGTCGCAGCTTATCCACTTCGCCAAGAAGAACCGATCCACTGAGACTACCGGATTTGACTTCAATAGAGGATGCACCAGCCGCCTTAAAAATCAAGTGAATACGCTGTGTTCGCAAATACTTGTTATAGTCAAACCCTCCGAAGTTTCGCGCCGCTGCTGGCTGCTCTATGCTTCCTTGCAGCGTAATCTTCTGACCTCGGGTCCAGGCTCCTGCAACAGCCTGCTCTTCCTGCTTGGTCAGCTTGACTTGCACGGCTACCCTTTCACCAGCTGTATCAATCCGCTCTGTGCTTGAAACTGTGCTCTCCTCCGACACCCGCGGATATTCAATGCTCTGCAGGGCTGCCGTAAACGCCGCACGATCACCATCGATCGTCACAGCTGAGACAATCGTCCCAATTGCTCTGACCGTAATGGCTCCCACAGCAATATCATCAGCATCAAGCACGGCGCTAATCTTGCTAATGTTCCTCCCATCATTGATTGACCAGTAAGCAGCCCCGAGTGAAAAAGCGAGCCATAATAGAATCGTCTGTCGAGGTCGATATCTTAATACAATTCCAAGCAGCGGTATAAGCAAGGTCAGCCCGCCCCATATCAGCCAGAGTGAGCTTCCACTCCATAAGACGGCGCTCCCGCTCCCGGCAACCCAGCAACTTACTACTATCGCCAATGGTCTGCTATTCATATTTTGCCTCCTCCCATCATCATATTGGCGTCATAAACCTGTACCATTTGCTCCTATGAACACACTATTAACGACAAAGAACCCCACCTGCCTAAGCAGATGAGGTTCTTCCTACATCTTGTTACATATATTGAACTGTTTCGATCTACTAATTCTCTACTGAGGTGGCCGTCTCTTGTGGCGGCTGGTAAGATTCGAGCCTGCGGAACTTGATTCCCACCTGTTCCAACATCGTCCTAACTTTGTCGGTATCCTTCGGGTAAGGACGATGGAAGACGATCTCCGTAATCCCGCTGTTAGCGAGCATGTTCGCACAGGTCCAGCAAGGCTCATCCGTTACGTATACGCTCGAACCCTCGCGATCAATCCGATCGGTGAACAAGAGCAAATTCTGCTCCGCGTGGATGGTGCGAACACAGCGCTGCTTCTTCACCATAGTCTCTTTACCGTCCTGAATAACTAGCTCGTATTCCTCGGAGATCATGCAGCCTGCTTCAGAACAATCGGGAACACCAGATGGCGCTCCGTTATACGCTGTTCCGAGCAGCTTCTTACCTTGCACGAGCACAGCTCCAACATGGCGGCGATCGCAACGGGAACGCGTTGACACCATATAGGCGATATCCATAAAATACGTATCCCAATCTTTCCGCTGTTCATGGCTCATCATTCGTCAACCTCCTATCTCAGCC
>DASYFA010000030.1:0-3585 GCA_036498705.1 Paenibacillus sp. | reverse complement strand
CTTGGATTAACGCTGGGGAAGTTTGCCCCGTTGCATAAAGGACATCAATTCATGATCGAGACGGCGTTGCAAGAGGTCGACGAATTGATTGTGGTAATCTACGAAACGACGGTGACCCCGATTCCGCTTCATATCCGGGCGAACTGGATCCGCAAGCTCTATCCAACGGTCCGGGTAATCGAGGCTTGGGACGGTCCAGACGGGTATTCGAACGATCGGGAGCATGAGATTCGTGAGGAGCAGTATATTCTAGGGCTGCTGAAGGGCGAGCAAGTGACGCATTTTTACTCCAGTGAGTTCTACGGCGAGCATATGAGTGTTGCTTTAGGCGCGGCAGACCGGCGGGTGGATGAAGCCCGTGAGCGGGTGCCAATTTCGGCTACGATGGTACGTGCCGATCCTTATAAATACCGCAGATTTGTAAGTGATGTAGTGTATAGGGGGTTAATCACGAAAGTGGTTTTTGTGGGAGCGATGTCCACTGGCAAATCTACAATCACTGCAGCGCTGGCGCGGCGGTATCGCACAACCTTTGCGAGTGAATATGGGCGTGATTACTGGACCGAGCATCAAGAAGATCGTAGAATCAGCCTAGAAGCGTTCGATGAGATCGCTTTAGGCCATATCGAACGTGAGGAGCAGGCGCTGCTGGAAGCTAACCGATATCTCTTTGTCGATACCAATGCAATTACCACATATATGTTTGCCTTGGATTACCACGGCCGGGCTCCTGAGTGCTTATCCCGGATCGCATTAGAAAACGCGCAGCGCTACGATCTATTTTTCTTGTGTGACGATGATATTCCTTATGAGGATACATGGGACCGTAGCGGGGACCAGAAGCGGCATATATTTCATAAGCAAACCATTGCGGATTTGAAAGAGCGGCGGATTCCCTATATCGTGTTGCGAGGAAACCTAGAGGAACGAATGCACAAAGTAAGTGAGGTCTTGACAAAGTTTGAGCCCTACCAGAACTATTTCGGAGAGTTACACGGCTAGGATAAAGAACAAAGGAGGCAAGGACACATGAATTTGTTGGATCGCGATGGACTTACGGAACATCAATTTCTCGAGCAGTACCGTGCCGGGGATTTCGAGCGGCCTTCGGTGGCAGCGGACATGGTCATTTTCACCGTTACGAACACGGAGGCTGACAGCTACCGTAAGCTTCCGGAAAAAGAGCTGCGAATTCTGCTCATTCGTCGGGGAGGTCACCCGTTCTTGGGCAATTGGGCACTTCCAGGCGGCTTCGTCCGGCCGGACGAGACCACGGAGCAAGCGGCGGTGAGGGAGCTGCATGAAGAAACCGGCGTGGATGACGTATATTTAGAGCAGTTATACACCTTCAGCGATGTTGGAAGGGACCCTCGTACCTGGGTAATGAGCTGCAGCTACATGGCTTTAATCAACAGTGATCAGGTACAGCTGAAAGCAGGAGATGACGCTGACCTAGCTATCTGGTTCAAGGTAACCTATCGGCTTCTGCGCGAGCGCAAAGAGATTATTGAGGATGGGTTTGTGAAAACGAAGGAATACGAGCTCAAGCTAAGCAGCGATGAAGAAGAGTTTACGGCAGTTGTGGGTCGGACGATGACATCAAAGTCGGCCTCTACGTCAACCGCATACGCCATTGTATCAAATGACGGATTGGCTTTTGATCATGCAAAGATTATAGCTTGCGCTATTGAGAGACTGCGGGGAAAAGTGAATTATACCGATCTTGCGCTAAACTTGATGCCGGATCTCTTCACTTTGACGGATCTGCAGCAGGTTTATGAGGTGATCTTAGACAAAGAGCTGCTGAAAGCCGCATTCCGGCGTAAAGTAGCGGATCTCGTAGCGGAGACCGATCATTATACTGAAAATGCGGGACACCGTCCTTCCCGCTTGTATCGAAGAAATATGGAGGAATATCAATGATTTATAATATCGAGCAGTTAAGAAAAGCTTATATCGCGGGCAAAACGTTCAAGTTTGTGTTCTTCTGGGGCCATACACCGCCAAAGCACGACGGTGTCGACAAAAGCTGCTTCAGCCAATGGTGGATGAGTCCTTTCTTGGTAGAGGGGATGGAGTATTCCTGTGTCGAGCAGTTTATGATGGCCGAGAAAGCAAGACTGTTTGGAGATGACGAAATGTTGGACGCGATCCTTAAAGCAAAGCATCCCAAGGAGATGAAAGCTTACGGACGTGCAGTAAGAAACTTCGAAAATGACACTTGGGATAAAGAATGCTATAACATTGTCAAAAGAGGAAATATAGCCAAATTTTCGCAGAATCCGAAGCTTGGGGAATATCTCAAGTCAACGAAAAACCGTATTCTCGTCGAAGCTAGCCCACAGGATCGCATCTGGGGAATAGGTATGAGCCAGTCCAATCCGGATGCGGAGAATCCCGTGAAATGGAGGGGGAGGAACTTACTTGGATTCGTGCTGACCGAAGTGAGGGACGAATTGCTGCGAGATTAACTTCTACCGGAATTATTTTTGATAAAAGAATGAAAAGATAACGAGATCCCTTTGGATTTCGTTATCTTTTTTGTTCACTCTCTAAAAGTCTCTCCTTCATCACCCCAGGCGTACAGCCATAAGTATTTCGGAAGATTCGGATAAAATAATTCGTCTCCATTCCGAGTTGAACCGCAATATCCTGAACGAGAATATCAGCATTCTCTGTCATTAACTGTATCGCACGTTCTAGTCGCAGATTCTGTAGATATTTATGTGGAGTTACGGCATATTCCTGTACGAATAGACGCTGGAAATGCTGGACGGAATACCCTACAGCAGCAGCTAGATTGGAGATAAGGAGTGGCTCAGTATAATGTTCGTTAATAAGCTCAACCGCCTTAGCCAACGCACCATTACGCACAGACTCAAGTTCAAAACGACTGCCTGAGGTGTGTTTGGATTCAGAACGTCGTAACATCAGAAGTAATCGATATAGGGTTATAGATAGATCCTCCATCCCATGCTCGTCTTGGCGACTAGCCGTCTGAGTGTTCGCCGTATGCCAGATCTTTCCGATCTCCTCCCAACATTGTTCAAAACGAGCAGGGTGATAGGGGGAAAAAGGGAGAAGGCCAATCCCCTCCAGCAAGCCTTGTGATTGAATGCCTTCGATCCCGATGAAGCCGACATGCCACGGTTCATGTGAGGTTGGATAATATTCATGTCCTCGATCTGGAGGGAAGGCGAAGACCATTCCAGGTTCTAGTGTGATCTCAGTGCCGCTCTCCAGATCTCGAAAGAGTCCAGTTCCGGTACGAATCAGAAAGATTTGGTGCACAGGAAATCCAGCAGGACGTACATGATGAAATTGGATATGACGACCTACAGAATAGGGATATAAAGGAAGTGTCTCCGCGTCGCGAGGTAATTCTATCAGAGAAAAAGGAAGCAGGATGGTTCACCTCATATTCATTTTGTGCTATCACTTCGAGAGTATATTCCTACTGCTGAAGAGGACTTTTCTTTTATTATAAATAGTATAAATGATGATTCGTGATTTAGATAGCTAAGGCGTCTAACCAATCATCAGAGAATAGTCCCATTCATAACATGGGCAGAATTGAGAGGATGA
>DASYFA010000029.1:0-1836 GCA_036498705.1 Paenibacillus sp. | reverse complement strand
ATCGCTTGAACCTCTTCCACGAGACGGTCTTGTTGTACGACCTTCTTCTCACCGCTAATACGGGATACAAGGACGCAAACGCCATTCTCCATGTCACGAGGGCCAATCTCAAGCCGGACAGGAACACCGCGCATTTCATATTCATTGAACTTCCAGCCTGGGCGAACGTCAGCACGGTCATCCATGCCTACGCGAATACCCGCCTTCTTCAATTCTGCGAATAACTCATCACTGCGGCCAATAACCATATCACGAGTCTTAGGTGGTCCGATAGGAATAATCATGACTTGCTTCGGGGCTACCTTAGGTGGTAATGCTAACCCACGGTCATCCCCGTGCACCATAATCAATGAACCGATCAAGCGAGTACTTACACCCCAGGAGGTCGTATGCACAAATTCACGTTCATTTTCACGGTTCAAATATTGGATATTAAACGCAGTAGCAAAGTTAGTTCCGAGATAATGTGAGGTTCCCGCCTGTACGGCGCGTCCATCCTTCATCATCGCTTCAATCGAGAAAGTATCAACAGCTCCAGCAAACTTCTCGGACGGTGTCTTCTGTCCTGTAATGACCGGAATCGCAAGATAACCCTCTACAAAGTCACGGTAAGTTTCCAGCATCCGCATTGTCTCTTCGCGAGCTTCTTGTTCATTTTCATGAGCAGTGTGGCCTTCCTGCCACAAGAATTCGCTCGTCCGTAGGAACGGTAATGTCCGCTTCTCCCAACGAACAACGTTAGCCCATTGATTGATCAGCACTGGCAAGTCCCGATAGGATTGAATCCATTTCTCATACATATGCCCGATCATTGTCTCCGAGGTAGGTCTGATCGCGAGGCGTTCTTCCAGCTTCTCACCAGCCGCTTCGGTCACCCAAGGGAGCTCTGGATTGAAGCCTTCCACATGCTCCTTCTCTTTTTGGAAGAAGCTCTCCGGGATAAAGAGTGGGAAATAGGCGTTGCGATGGCCTGTCTCTTTGAAACGACGATCCAATTCAGACTGAATATGTTCCCAAATCTCATAGCCGTCCGGCTTAAACACAATACAGCCGCGTACTGGTGAGTAGTCCATCAAATCCGCTTTCTTAATGACATCAATATACCAGCGAGAGAAGTCCTCTCCTTGTGGGGTAATTTCCGTAACAAATTGTTTCTCCTCGTTAGCCATAAAAACTCTTGTCCTCCCGTAAAAGCCTCATATTATCCAAACAATCGTAATATATCGTTATAGGTTACTGCAATCATTAGCAGGAACAGCATAGCAAAGCCGATAAAATGCACCAAACCTTCGTGATTCGGATCAACCGGCTTGCGGCGAAGAGCTTCGATGCCCAGGAAGATCAACCGACTACCGTCAAGTGCCGGAATCGGCAGCAAATTAAATATCCCCAGATACAGACTTAGAATCGCCGTCCATCTGGTGAGCTGTACAATCCCTTGCTTGGCAATCTGTCCTGTTACTTCAAAGGTTCTTACTGGTCCACCGAGATCATCCATGGAGAATTTGTTAATCAACTGCTGAAACCCTTGGAAGATCAACTTGGTTGTACCTACCATATCCGTTCCAGCTGTGGTGATCGATTCACCGATAGAAGCGCTCCGCATCGGGAAGAATGTGATAATCGAGCTTCCTACCTTCCCCACCTGCTCATTGTCTGCCGCACGCGGAGTAACGTTAATATTAATCTCCTGTTCTCCACGCTTAAGCGTCCATACCATCGGTTTATCTTTGGAAGCCTGAATCGACTCAATCATTTTGTTTGCATCGGTTCCAACTGACTTACCATTAATCTTTTCAATGATATCGCCCTCTAGCACTCCAGCTTCCGCTGCAG
>DASYFA010000028.1:0-7912 GCA_036498705.1 Paenibacillus sp. | reverse complement strand
CGGACCTAAGGAGTACGGTGGAAGAAAGGAGGACATGGGATGAATATCAGTCAACTGGAGACACTAATCACCATTTCCAAAACGAAAAGCTTCCGCAAAGCGGGAGAACTGCTGAACTTGACCCAGCCTGCCGTCTCAGCGCAAATCAAAAGCTTGGAAGATGAATTCAAAAGCGTCCTAGTCGACCGCAACCAACCAGTAACGCTAACGGACCGCGGTCAAGTATTTCTGGAAAAAGCGGAGCAAATTCTCGATATCGTTGAAGAGCTGAAGCAGAAGCTATCCGATATGGAGCACACGCCGCAAGGGCATATTGTGCTTGGCACGACGACCTCTATCGCCATTCAAATACTGCCACGGATTCTATCCTATTTCCAAGATCAATTCCCACTGATCAAGACAACCATTCAATCTATGCCCTCATCGCTTATTTATCAGAACGTGGAGCAAGGATTGGTGGATATCGGTATAGGCTACCTGATTGAGAATAATCCCCATGTATTATCCTCAGTGCTATACTACGATACGTTTGAACTGGCTGTATCTCCGCTTCACCCCTTGGCCAATACGGTTTCGCCTACACTAGACTCGTTGAAGGATGTTCCATTGATTATGCTCTCCCCGGATACCGTTGGAAGAATGTTCGTCGACACTCTCTTTAAGCAGCATGGCATCGAACCCCATATCGTCATGGAACTGTCCAGCAGTGAGGAAGTAAAACGAATGATCGAAATTAATCTGGGAGCCGCTATCATCTCCAAACAGTCCATTTTGCGTGAACTTCGCCAGGGAACCTTGAAGACTATCCCTATTCCTGAACTGAAGGTCACCCATCCAGTCGGCGTCATCTATAAGTCCAGCAGATATATTAACTCCGCGATGCAGCAATTCCTTGGCGATTTGAAAGGAATGCCGGAGACCCATTTTATTAGCTCAGAATAATCTCAAACCTTAAGACAGCTAAGAAAGGAGTCCTTAATATGAAATTTGATCTTCATACTCACCATCTCCGTTGTGGTCATGCCGACGGCAACATCTCTGATTATATTGAAGCGGGAATCGCCGCCGGATTGTCCGTCATTGGCATCAGCGATCATACCCCTTACTTCGGGAGTGAAGAGGATCAAGCTCAGCCACGCATTGCAATGGCCAAATCTGCATTTGCAGGTTATGTCGAGGAAGTATTGTCCCTGAAGCAGAAGTATGCAGGAAAGATCGATGTCCTGCTCGGTATCGAATCAGATTATTTTCCAGAACACGTCGAGATTTATAGAGATATCCTCAGCCAGTATCCGTTCGATTACGTAATTGGCTCTGTGCATAGCGTCAAGGGTGTTAGCATCTTCAATAAGAACCGCTGGAAAGGACTTAGTCCTGAACAGAAAATTGCTGACAAAGAAGCTTACTATAAATTAATTCGAAATTCGGCACGCTCCGGGATGTTCCAGATTCTCGGCCACATCGATGCCATGAAGGGCAACTATCCCGCCTTCTCGGATATCCCCGCTACAGCCGCGATCGATGAGACACTGCAGGTAATCGCCAATCACGAAATTGCCATTGAGATCAACACCTCCGGTAAGACGAAGCTGTCTGGAGGCTGGTATCCTTCCGATTCCATCCTTGAGCGGGCACTCCACTATGGAGTTGAAGTTACCTTCGGATCGGACGCCCATATTCCGTCCCGGGTCGGGGATGAATGGGACTCCGTAGCCACCCGACTACGCGAGATTGGATTTGATCATTGGGTGTACTTCAAGAACAAACAAAAGGTTAGTGTACCTCTTTAAGGGGAAGTTCAAAAATCTACTTTTGATCACGCCATTCTTAAATAGACAAAAAAAAGGGAATCCGCGCATTCACGCCGGATTCCGGATTCAAATATATTCAAAAGGGGGTCATGTATTAAGTGTACCCCCTGACTGTTAGGGTTCGATCACAGTAATATTTCATTTGTGTAACAAATCACTTCAAGATTAAAAGAGAACTTTTGAACACCTCTTATAATCTTAGCGAGTACACTTTCAATCGGCTGTATGCTTGATCACGATAGCCTACGCTGTTGTCCGCATACCCCTGAAAAGATAAGCCCAGCTTCTGCAGCACCCGTTCGGAAGCAGGATTGTCTACCCCACACCGCGCCTCAACCTCATTCAGTCCAAGCACATCAGTACCATAGCACAGCACCACTCCAGCAGCTTCAGTCGCTAACCCCAAGTTCCAGAAGGAAGGCGAAATTAAATATCCTAACCGCGCTTTGCCGCTCATTTCTGACCACTGTTGAAGGGAGCAGATGCCAATGACCTCACCTGTCTCTTTCCAGGTCACCACGAAGTGCAAATCATGCAGACTTCTATAAGTCTCCTCAAAATAGCGATATAGACGCTTCGGAAAAAGCAAGGTATCCGATTGAAAAGACATATGCCGCTCGACCCTAGGATCCGTCACATATTGAAATAATATCTCACTATCCTCAGACTCTATTCTTCGCAGCAGCAACCGTTTGGTCTCCAATACAGGAAATTCCTTCTTCAGTTGTTGCTTCATGCTTAGCTGCTGCTTCATATCCACGTTCTCGCTCCCTTTCAATGGCAGTCATACTGCTCCCGAGTCTCCCAAATAAATAGAGCAACAAATAACAAAAGGCAGTAATCAAAAAAATCCATTTGCAGAAGCCTATCGCATGACGTAAATTTTCGATTTGTAAAAAATACTTCACCGTCTCCCGCAGCACAGTCATCGGGCTGCGCAGAATATCCCAACTATTCCAACGGATGAACCGACCTAGATAAATCCCGAAGCTGCTAAGTAACAAAACAACGATAGCAAAACCCCAACCGATGAAGCTGCCGTAGGCTCTCCGTACCAATTGATGCACCGAAGCGAGCGCCAGCGAGCCTAGTGCCAGACCAATAATAGCCGTAAAGAATACCGTATTCAAATGATTCCAAAAGGAAATATCCTCCCAGAAGCGTGAGGATTGTGTCGGGTAGCGTACAAAAGGATGCAGCATATCAGTAATCAGATAAGCTGCATTCGGATAGAAGAACAGCCATAACATACCAACTATCAGATATAAGCTTCTTCTTAAGGAGCGAGATTCAAACAGGCTGACCAGATCCAGAACTACCGCAAGTCCAAGGGGAATCCAGGCTAGAAATGTGTTCCAGATTAAAAATAAATAAGGAGGTCTGCCCCCGTCAGGTAATCTAGTCTCCGCTACATATCTCATTCCGATAATAGTTGCGATGAATAGCATGATATAGATAATGAGCTTCATCGGATAACCCAATTCCTTGAATCGCTGTTGCAAGGCATTTCCTCCTCTCGGCCTACTAACGAAGCATGTTCAGATTCTGTACCTCATATACGTATCGGAGTAACGGATAGTTACGGCGCAGATTCAAATGTATGCGACAATCGGTTATTTGCATAGTCAACCCTTCTATCTATTCCATCGCCTCATTGCGCAATACCATATGAATATGATCCTCCCATACACCATTGATCTTTAAATACTTATACGCCATTCCTTCATGATAGAAGCCGAGCTTCTCTACAACCTTCAAAGACGCGCCATTCCTTGGCATAATATTCGCTTCGATCCTATGCAAGCCTAGCTCTCCAAAAGCATATTCCACAACCCCCTGTAGCGCCTCCGTCATGAATCCCTGATCACGCTCTTGTCCATCCAGTCCGTATCCCAAATGACAGGATTGGAAAGCCCCTCTTGCGATATTACTGAGCGAAATAGAACCGATAATCCGCTCTGGCTGATCTTTGCGAGATATCCACCACTTACACATCTCACCCCGGTAACTCATCATTACGCTTTGTCTGAGCTGCTCTTTTTGATACAATTCTGAATAGTAATCCTCTGTTCGGTACGGCTCCCATTCGGCCAAGGATACACGGTTATCCTGAACATAACGGGTTACAGCAGCACTATCCTGGTCATCCAGCATTCTCAAGATCAGACGATCTGTATAAAGTATAGATTTCATCATTAACCTCACATTTCCAGTTCAATAACTTTGATCAAATTCGAATCGATAAAGGAGTGCTCTTGTATGCAGCCGTTTAGTGCCCAGGTTATTCATATTATTTCATCCATTCCGGAAGGGAAGGTAATGACCTACGGTCAGATCGCCAAAGAGGCCGGAAGCCCTCGCGCGGCCAGACAGGTCGTACGTATTCTTCATTCCATGAGCCGCAAATATCAGCTTCCCTGGCACAGAGTGGTGAACTCACGAGGAGAAATTGCCCTTCAGGATGATGAGGGCGCTTCGCTTCAGAGAATGCTTCTGGAGGCAGAGGGCATATACATAGGGCTTAAAGGAGGGATCGATTTAGAGCAATACATGCATCAACCCTCTCCATCATCCGCGCAAAATAGCCCTCAACAAGAACTACTTTAATTTATATTCCGTCAAAAATTGTTGGATACGCTTGTTGACCTGTTTGATATTCGGCCCTTTCGCCATGTCATCGGTCAACTTATATTTCTCCTTCAGCTCAAGCACCTTGTACACACGATCATTGAGTACGTCCATCGGGATCGTTCCCTGCTCTACAGCATCGGTAATTGCTTGAATGGCTGCCTTCTCCTTCTCGAACTCGTGTCCGATCAGTAAGATATTCCCGCCTGCCAGAACGAACTGGATGGCGGCATCTTCTATTGTATAATGCTCAGAAATAGCTCCCATCGTCATATCATCTGAAATAACGACCCCGTCGAAGCCGAGTTCATCGCGTAGCAGTTCTTGAATTACCGCCTTGGAGAACGATGCCGGATGATCCGGATCGAGATGCGGAATCAGCAGATGAGCAACCATCACAACGTCAGCATCAGCCTCAATCGCTGCCTGAAAGGGAACGAGCTCCAACTTGCGCAGTCGTTCCATTTCATGCTCAACGACCGGAAGTCCCAGGTGCGAATCAACAGAAGTATCTCCATGTCCCGGGAAATGCTTAACGACAGGGATCACCCCTTGCCCAATCAGCCCCTTCATCTCTGCGAGCCCCATCTCACTGACCGCCTGGGCTGATGAACTGTACGAGCGGTCGCCGATCACCGGATTATCGGGATTGCTATTGACGTCTAGCACAGGAGCAAAATCCAGATTTAATCCGAATCCAGCCAATTCCGTGCCTATAATATCTCCCAGTTCTTCCGCCGCCTTTGCATCTCCTCCCGCGCCGATCTTCGCCGCAGCTGGCAGCTTGGTATATTCGACAGGCATTCGGGAGACCCGTCCTCCCTCTTCATCGACGCTAAGGAATAACGGAACAGGATTATCTCTATTCTCCTGCTTAAGCTGGTTGAACAGGGATAAGGCTTGTTTTGTGTTCTCTATATTATTCTTATAGAAAATAACCCCTCCAACATGCTGCTGTTGCAACAGTTCCCGAATGCTATCATTGCTCGTAGTCCCGTCCATGCCAACGATGAACAATTGTCCAATCTTCTCGGCCGTACTAAGCGAATCCAGCTTCACCTGCACCGGATCTGCAGGCTCGGGCGCTGGAGATGGCTGATGATTCCCTTCACCATTCTGCTTGCCCGTCAGGTTTCCATCTGTCTCAGACGACGTGTTTCCACCATGATCATTACGACCAGAGTCTGAACCACCGCTACCACTACTGCAACCCGCGACAATTAATACAGCCGCAAACAGGGGAATGCAAACATATCGAAAAAGAACTCGTTCTCTCATTCCTTATGCCTCCAGTAAATGATGCCTTGTAGTGACCCATTACAAATGAGCCGATCCCTTTCATTGTAGCCGTATTTTCTTTATTTTTCCAGTCGCCTTGAATAGAAAAGGAGACATCCACTGAACGATGTCTCCCCCTTATCCAATGTACCTCTTACTGATACCACTCCTGCAGGAGCTGCTCTATCTGCTTCTCCGCTTCTTCCATGGAACTCGCAGTAATCGTGATGAAATCACTTTCCGCATAATTCTGTTCCGAATAGGCATATCGTTTGTCATAATAATGAAGTAGCAGCAATTCCACGGCTCGCGCATATTCCCCTTGCTCTAAGCAGTCGGCAATTTCTGCAGCGATAGGCACATGAATCTTCGAGCGTATTCTCTGAAAATCAGCGATGCAATCCTGTGGATACTTCCAAGGTTCATAGTCATTCAAAATATTTTGCACGCGGACTTCGAGTGGCAACTCCAGCTTAACATGCCGTCCATAATTCTTCTTAGACAAGATGAAGTCAGGCACGCAAACTTTACCGATTCGCTTGCTCTCTGCCTCCAACATGATATAGTCACTCTGTTGCAGATGCAGTAGCTCATCCAGAAGCAAGGAATCGAACATCCTCTGATTATTTACTTGCAGTCCAATATGCCCGAAGGCCGAACCACGATGACCGGCCATTCCTTCTAGATCAACAACCGGATAGCCCTTGGCCTGCAAATTACGTAAAATAACCGTCTTCCCATTTCCTGTATTCCCGTGAATAACTAGTGCATTTGGTTTAAATTCCATGACCATGTTCTCTAATGTCGAGACGACCCATTTCCTATATTCCTGGTAGCCTCCAGCCAGTCGATAGACATGAATATCCATCAGAGACAATAATGTCGCCGTCGTCTTGCTACGCATGCCCCCCCGCCAACAGAATACTGTCTTAGGTCCTTGTATATCGGCAAATTGACGGATAAACTGGGGAAGCTTGGCAGACACAATCTCCAGACCCCGTTCTTTGGCAGCATCAACGCTTACCCTTTTATATAACGTTCCTATCTCGGCCCGTTCCTGATCATCAAACAAGGGAATATTCACACTACCTGGAATCGTCGAATCGGCATATTCCGAGGGTGAACGAACGTCGATCATCGTCATTCCCTTTTCTTTTCTCTCTAACCACTCCGTTATGCTAAGATCCTGAAACATTAATCCCTTTCCCTTCTTGCTGCTTGTAGATATTGTTCAAAAGGCCCGCAACTAATCACGCACTTATTATTCAACGACAATACGACCAGGATGCTGATCTGTTACTTCACCGATCAGACTCGCCTCAACCCCTGCTTGAACCAGCTCGTCCAGCAAGGAATCCGCTTCTTCAGCCGCAACAGCAATCAGCAGACCACCTGAAGTCACTGCATCGCAGAGAATCCAGCGATCGATCTGATCCATCGTCTCTGGGAACGAAATATCCGCCTCCACATGAGCGAAGTTATTCTTCGTTCCGCCAGGGATGAACCCATTCTCGGCCAACTCGCGTACGCGTGGCAACACAGGAACCTGATTCTGCTTGATATGAATCCCCATTCCACTTCCCTTTGCCATTTCCAGAGTATGTCCCATCAGGCCAAATCCAGTTACGTCCGTACAAGCATGAACCGTGTAAGGCTCCATGATTTCTGCTGCCTTTCTGTTCAACGTCGACATCACGCGAGTAACACACTCTGTCTCCTCTGCAGTAAGCTGACCTTTCTTGATCGAGGTCGTCATAATTCCGACTCCGATTGGCTTCGTCAGAATCAGCTTATCACCAGCCTTCGTACCGGCATTCGTTCTGACCTTGTCCGGATGCACTAAACCAGTAACAGCAAGGCCGAATTTTGGCTCCTTATCATCGATCGAATGACCGCCGACCAAGGTTGCCCCAGCTTCCCGCACCTTGTCCGCAGCTCCACGCAAAATATCAGCCAAAATATTCTTGTCCAGCGTTGAAATTGGAAAAGCTACAATGTTCATAACTGTCAAAGGCTTACCGCCCATCGCATATATATCGCTAATCGCGTTGGCCGCAGCGATCTGTCCGAAGGAATACGGATCATCAACAATCGGCGTAAAGAAATCCAGCGTTTGTACTAGAGCAAGATCGTCGCTGATTTTATATACTCCTGCATCATCGCTTGTGTCCAGGCCGACCAACAAATCCGGATTC
>DASYFA010000027.1:0-7493 GCA_036498705.1 Paenibacillus sp. | reverse complement strand
GGACTTCTGTTCCGGAGAGCGGCGCTTCGTAATAATCTCAAGCTGCCGTCTTAACGGCACATAAATCACCAGCGCAAACACAAATTGAACGAACAGGTTCGGTATAATGTGATTGACGAACGCCCACGAATAAGGTTCATGTGTGAGCTCGAACAAGGAATAGATTCCAAACAGTGTGGAGTCCAGCATTAGGCTTCCGAGTGTAATGACAATCAATACTACCGGAAGAGGCACCGCACGCGATCTCGAGGGAAGCCCTGCCAGATAGCCTATAAATCCCATTGCGAAGGAATAAGCCCCAATAATAGCTCCGTAGAACACAACATCATGCAACAATCCGAAAACAATACCTAGAACCAGGCCAGAGTGGCGGTTCTCAAAGATAGAAAAATACATAATCACAACGAAGACCAAATGAGGAAAAAGACGCGTCTGCCATGAGTAGGGGATCAGCCAAGGGATGATCGTACCTTCAACAATGAACAAGACGAACAACAACAAAATCAATATAGATTTTCTCTTCCTCACTATTTTTCAACCTCCGGAGCAAACACTACGAACAGTTCCTTCCAATCAGTAAAGTTTGCTGCTGGTTTTACCGTGGCCGTATAAGTAAGACCATACTGACCAACATCAATCTCCTTCACTGTACCGATTACCATTCCGCGAGGGAATACGCCACCGATACCCGATGAGACGATCAAATCGCCCTTCGCAAGTGAGGTAGGCTCAGTCACCCGTGACATCAGGAATTTACCCGTCGACTGATCGTAGGATTCAATCACGCCGAACACATCATTCTCTTTGCCTTGGGCTGTTACCGCAATACCATTGGAACTCGGGTCCCTTGCATCCATCGTTGTCGCCAGTCTAACGGTAGAAGTAAAGTTGCTCACATGACTAATAACGCCAACCAATCCTTCTGCAGACGATACAGCCATGCCTTCCTTAACACCCTCCCGCTCGCCGATGTTCACGACGATCGAACGGTTAATGGGATCATCATTTACACTTATGACTTGGGCTATCTTCCATATATAGTCATATTGTTCCTTCTGAGCATTGGTAAAATCGAGATCCTTTTGCAGTCTCTCATTCTCCTGCTCGATCCAGTTAAATCTTGCTTTGTCGCGCGTGTAATGGGACAAGGCAATCTTCAATTGCTCATTCTCTTCTTGAAGGGAACGCAGGTTGGAAACATCCTCAGCAATCCCCGCTATATATGAGGTGGGTTTATAGAATACATATTGCACGAAGCCAACTGTATCCTTCACAAACTTCTCTGGCCAGGACAAGCCTGCTCTTGATCCGAGGGTAAAGCCCATCACCGCGATAAATAGAATAAGTCCTATCAACAAAACAAATAATCTTTTGTTGCCAAGCAGCTTAAACAGTTTAAGCCCCCTCCAATCTTTCTTATTTCTTCTTATTGTACCTTTTCACAGATCCTCTTGAAACAAGCAAATTGCAAGAAGCACGCCTAGCGGCATAACATCTTTAGCAGCCTGACCGCAATATGTACGGTAATCATGAAATCCGCGATTTTAAACAAGCAGAAACGGCCCCTCGTCTATGACGAACGAATCCGTTTCTGGCAATGGTTACAAATAGAAAAGCGGCTTGGCCATCCAGGTCTAGAGGGCGCCGCTATTCAATGTGATATTCGAATTATCCCGCCCGCTATTAACGTCTGGAGCGAAGAGTCGAACTGTTCTTTGTCTTGAACAAATGAATATTATCGAGAGCGCGGCCCGTGCCAATCGCTACGCAATCCAGTGGATTTTCAGCAACGATGACAGGCATTCCTGTCTCAGTGGCGAGCAGCTTATCCAGATTACGAAGCAGCGCACCTCCACCTGTGAGTACAATACCGCGGTCCATAATGTCGGCGGCAAGCTCTGGTGGGCATTTCTCAAGTGTTACTTTTACAGCATCAACAATCGCGCTTACCGTATCATTAAGCGCTTCTGTAATCTCATCGGAAGTGATTGTAATCGTCTTCGGCAATCCGGTAACCAGGTCGCGTCCGCGGATTTCCATCGTCTCAACCTTCTCCAATGCGAGCGCAGAACCAACATCCATCTTCAATTGCTCGGACGTTCTCTCCCCGATCATTAGATTATATTGACGCTTAATATATTGAATGATCGATTCGTCCATTTCATCACCGGCTACGCGTACCGACTTGCTCGTTACGATCCCGCCGAGGGAGATGACTGCAACCTCTGTTGTACCACCACCGATATCTACAACCATGCTGCCCGTCGGTTCCCATACTGGAAGATCGGCTCCGATTGCTGCTGCAAAAGGTTCCTCGATCGTGTAAGCCTCACGAGCCCCAGCCTGCTTCGTCGCATCTTCTACAGCACGCTGCTCCACGGCAGTAATTCCGGAAGGAACGCATACCATTACGTTCGGATGGCGTTGAAACATCGAACGCTGTTTCTGTGCCGAACGGATGAAATATTTAATCATCGTTGCCGTCGTATCGAAATCCGCGATAACTCCATCCTTCATCGGACGGATCGCACGGATATTCCCCGGGGTTCTACCGATCATCTTCTTGGCTGACTCTCCTACGGCTACGATATTCTTATTATCAGTATGGATGGCAACCACCGAGGGTTCCCTCACAATAATCCCTTTGCCACGGATATAAACAAGGGTATTCGCAGTACCCAAATCAATTCCTAAATCTTTTGAAAAGCCACCAAACATGCTGTAATCTTCCTTTCTTCCTGTATCTAATCAATTATATTACATCAAACCCTGCTCCTTCAAACTTACGAATTGACCGTCTCCAATCACGACGTGATCGAGTACATCAATTCCCACAATCTCGCCAGCTTCACACAATCGACGCGTCATCTGGATATCCTCCGGACTAGGCGTCGGATCCCCACTCGGGTGATTGTGAGCACAGACGATCGATGCACTGCTACATTTAATCGCAGCACGAAACACTTCGCGAGGATGAACAATCGATGCGTTCAAGCTTCCAATGGAAAGCGTCTCTTGAGCAATGATATGATTTTTCGTATTCAAAAAAAGACATACAAAGTGTTCCTTTGATAAATACCTGAGCTGTTCCATTAGTATATTAGCTGCATCATGCGGGCTTCGAATACTCACAGCCTCTGGTAAGCGCGATTTGGCCAGCCTCTGTCCGAGTTCAATCCCAGCCTTGATCTGTACGGCCTTCGCCATACCTATCCCCTTCATCTCGGTCAATTCGTCCAAGCTAAGATCCACCAGGCCGCGAATGCCACCGATATTGGAAAGAATCCGCTGCGCCATGTGGACGGCTGACTCATTCTTAGTGCCGGTCCGCAGCAATATCGCTAATAGTTCAGCTTGACTTAGCGCCCCTGCTCCAAATTCCATCATCCGTTCTCTTGGGCGCTCCTCACTAGGAAGGTCACGCAGCATATACGGAGTCAAATTCATAAAATGAATCCCTCTCTTCCGAATAATTAGTTGCTAAGTCCTTACTTACGGCCCTTAGACAGAAATCAGTTCGGAAGGATATGCTTTATCACTTCCTAAAATAAACGGCTGTTAAATTGTTTTTGTTACAACTCTACAATACATGTACTCCGAATTTGCCAAGCATATCAACGAGCAACGATAACGGCAGGCCAACTACGTTAAAGTAGCAACCTTCTATACCCGTCACAATCGTTGCTCCCAAGCCTTGAATCGCGTAGGCGCCGGCTTTATCGAGTCCTTCCCCGCTAGCCGCATAAGCTTCAATCTCACGCTCGTTCAGCGGCTTCATCGTGACGATCGTTGAACGAAAGTCAACCAGGGTCTCTCCCGTCCGGCTATCTATACAGGCGACTCCCGTATACACGGTATGGCTTCTGCCCTGAAGTGATCGCAGCATAGAAGCAGCTTCCTGCTTGTCCTGCGGTTTACCAAGTACGGTTCCATCCCTGACGACAACCGTATCGCTTCCAACGATAATTCCTGCAGAATCTTCGTCGAATGATGTTGAATGATATACCGCCTCAGCTTTCCGTCTGGCAAGTTCCTGTACAATTTGCTCTGGTGTCCACTTCTCCGATGTGCTCTCGTCAGCATAGCTAGGAACAATGTCAAAAGGAATTCCTAAGGTGGCAATCAATTCCCGGCGACGCGGTGAGGTCGATGCCAATATGATATGGCGCGGTGCATTGGATTCCAAGACTAGGTCTCTCCTTCAGGTCACAATATAATGACAATTCAAAAATATAGTTAAAAACGTAGAAAATATCAAATCATGACGATTCAACATACTAATCCGTTGTCAACCTCGCCATTTTTTGACACTTCATTATTATAAGGTTAATTCATCCGCAATACAAACACAAAAAAGGCAGGGGGAACTATTTCCAATTCCCTCTCCTGCCCGGATCTTCGTTATCCTATGCTTTCCAGCCATTTTAACTAGTAAGCAATTCTTGCTCACTTAGAATGAAGTTCATCAGTTCATTTTGCACTTCCCATAAGAGCGATTTAGAAGGCTTCTTGTTGTATTCGGACAACGCTTCAATGGCGCTGTTCATCGCCTTCTCCATTGTTCCCGTCACCACTTCCGAACTTGCGGATATTTGACCACGAACCTTAGCCGCACTCTCTGTCCATAGCTGATGCTTCTGGCTTAGCTCTGCAATCTCGTTCGCTCCCTGTGAACCTGGATCGATCTCGCTTAATTTTGCAGCCGAAAAAGTACTAAGAAGCTTCACCAGTTCAGCGCTTTGTGTCATATATTGTTCAAGCGGCTTGATATCCCCCTCATACTCCATCATGGCTGAAGTCGGTAAGGATAGCTCATGCAAAATAAGATTGACTCCCGCTGATTTAAGCTGGCTACTCAGCAGCTTGGCCTGTTCACGGTCTACGGATACCCCTGCATACACCCGTTTGGTATCTACGGTATCCCTTGCTGCTGCAACCCCCGACGATTGCAGTTCTTTCTGAGCCAACTCGACACCTTGGGTCGTACTGAACACACCATACTGTAGGAAATAATAAGTTCCGGCCGATAAGGTGATATTCACCAATTCCTTTTGGCTAGAATCACCCTGATCATCTTCAATGATCTGCCCCATTACAGGAACATCTGTGGATTGCTCAGCTGCAGACTGCTTTGGTACACTAATGCCCGGAATCGGTAGGGTTATCTCCTGATTGAAGATAGATAGAACCACAAAACCGAATAACGCTCCGGTCACAATGGCTCCGGTTACCGACCCGATCATCTTCCACCAAGAGTTTTTTGGAGGTCTCACAGAACTAGAAGAAACAACGACTCCCCCAGCTCCGGTGTATTCCGAGAACGGGTCACCGTAATCCATCATGGTCTCGACCGTGCGATAGGTCCCGTGTGTGCGATCTAAGCCGTAATCTTCGTATTCGTCATATTCTGGATCGGTCTTGTGTGATACCTCTGAATTAGCTTGTCCCACCGCTGGATAGCCTCCGGAGGCATGAGGTGCTGATATCTGATCTTCAAGATTGCGATCCACCGATGTGCGAATCGCTGGTGCTTGAACATGTCTATCAGCATCTTGATCTTGCTCCAATCCATGCCCTTCCTGCGCCATATCTGCATGAATTATTTGTCTGTCATCCTTATGAATCCATGACTGGTATAATGGTTCTTCAGATACGATCTCCTTGCCCTGCTTGTCAAACCGAAAGGTCATTTTCGCCTTATTCACGATCCGCACGCTCCTTGTCCATTCTCCTAACATACCTTATGTCCATGCACTAGAATATATGCTCCCCACAGGACAAGTTGCGAAAAAAAGAATCAGTTCAGACGACGTTAGCGATCTTTTTGAACGCAATTAGAAGGACATAGAGTTCTGGCACATATAAAAGAACCCTCATATTCATATGCAACGCACATGAACATGAAGGTTCTTTCTTACAAATAGATTGTCAGATGCTAAAGAACTAATGAGAGATTCGCTTGGATAATTCGTCGCCAACTCTCCAGATATCGCCAGCTCCCATGGTGAGTACAAGATCCCCAGGTTGAAGTCGGTTCTCCAGATCAGCGATTACATCTTGCTTGGTAGGCAGATATCTCGCTCCGGCATTGCTGTTCTCCTTAATTAAATCAACCAGCTTTGAGGAATTTACCCCTTCAATCTGTTTCTCCCCTGCCGGTGAATAAATATCGGTAATGATTACCTCATCTGCACCGCCAAAGGCTCTACTGAAGGCATCAAGCAAGAAGAAGGTTCTTGTATAGCGCTGCGGTTGGAACACAGCGATAATCCGCTTGCCTGTTGCCTTGGCAGCGGCAATCGTCGCTTCAATCTCAGTCGGATGATGTGCATAGTCATCAATGATGAGAATGTCCTTGCTATCGCCAAGCACCTGAAAACGACGCTTAGCTCCATGGAATTGCTTAATAGCCCCAGCTATGTTCGCAAATGGAACTCCAGCTTCCAGACAAACAATAACAGCTGCCATGGAGTTATACACATTATGCTTACCTGGAACTGACAGTTCCACGGTTCCCAATTTCTCATCGCCACGCTTCATTGTATACGACACATATCGATCGCCAAGCTCAATATCCTCTGCGTTATAATCGCAGACAGAGTCAATTCCGTACGTTATGATATTGCAGTTAAGCTTGGGAAGTAATTCGCCCAGAATATCGTCATCACCACATACGATAGCTGCCCCATCCGGCTTAATCTGATTAAGGAATTGTACGTATGCTTCCTTCAACCGTCCGAAATCCCCGCCATAATTTTCAAGATGATCCGCCTCAATATTCGTTACAATGCCTAGCGAAGGATGGTATTGAAGAAATGAGCCATCGCTCTCGTCCGCCTCAGCAACGACGTAGTTTCCTTGTCCTGCCTTAGCATTCGTACCGATATCCATAATTTCTCCGCCGATAATATATGTTGGATCAATTCCACATTGCTCCATCGTAAGTGCGATCATCGAGGAAGTTGTGGTCTTTCCGTGCGCTCCGGCAACCGCCACACCCGTACGCTCGTTAAGCAGACGAGCCAGCATTTGTGAACGATGCAGAACCGGAATTCCCCGCTCCTGTGCTTCGACTCGTTCTACATTATCCTTCGGAAGGGCTGTCGAATATACGACCAAATCGGCACCGTCAATTTGCTCGGCCGTATGGCCAATATAGATCTTAGCCCCCTTCGCCTTCAGCTTCTCGATCAATTCTTGGGAAGCTACATCTGAACCGGTCACTGTATAGCCCATCTCCAGCATTACGCGTGCGATGGCGCTCATTCCGTAACCGCCTATACCTATAAAATGTACATGTTCTCTAGTATTTAACAATATGGTCACCAGCCTTTTTCAGAATCGGTGTGATGTAAGAGGGTCGCGCGTACGTCAGAAATCATATATAACGTACCTGTAACCACTCCTAAATCCTCCCGTTCCGTCCGCGACATCAATAGCTCTAGAGCCTTTTTCCAGTCGCGTTCTACGATAATTTCTAAGTTTTCTTTTGC
>DASYFA010000026.1:0-5736 GCA_036498705.1 Paenibacillus sp. | reverse complement strand
GAGGATGGTTATATCGGAACAAGCACGATAAAATTCGCTCGGATGGTCGGCCTGGATGACGTCTTTACCGTCGTCGGGTTCAAAGAGGATTCCAAAGGTAAAGACAAGAGCAAAGGCAGTACTTCTGCGAAACCAAGTCAGCGCGTGGATGACTATATCGCCTTCATCCCGAACGTGGAGAAGGATTTGGAAGACACCCCGGAGTTGCTAACCTTCTACAGCTCGCTTACTCCGGGATACCGTAAGGATTGGGCGCGTTATGTCTATAGCGCAAAGCAGGAGGAGACGATTGCCAAGCGTCGCGAGGAAATGAAAATGATTCTTCAAGCTGGTTACAAGACCCGAGAGCTATACCGTCAATCCCAAGCCCAATCTTGATTCTATTAAGAGCCTGCGCCTAGGCTGTATAGATTAACGAGACGAATTGCCCCATTTGTTCTATATGCTTTAAGCGAAAAGCACTTGGGACTGTTCCCTGAGGAAACAGTGGAATACCCTCTCCGAGGATCTTCGGGGTGACGGTAATAATGAGCTCATCCAGTAAACGTGCTTCCAGGCAGGCCGCTACAAGCTGTCCGCCGCCAACAAGCCAGACGACGCCTTCCGAATCTGCTTTTATGCGAGGAATAAGCGTGTCTAGGGCCTCATTCGTAAATGTAACGTGTGGGGCCGGAGGTTGCTCCGTCCTAGACAGGACATAGCATGGCTTATCTGCATATGGGAACTCCTCGGATAGCTTGAGCACTTCGTCATACGTAAGCCGCCCCATCACCACCGTGCCCACGGTACTGTAAAATTCACCATACCCGTTATCTCCTCCGTCTCCTTCTACATCAAACAGCCAATCGACAGAACCGTCAGTTCTGGCAATATAACCATCTAGACTCATCGCGACGTATAACACGACTTTATTGTTTTTCATTTTTTATCGCTCCCTTCTATGGATTATGTTACATTTGAATTATGACAATACTTGACGTAATTAGGTGAGGATATTGAATCAACGCAGACTAATGATTATGCGTCTATTGGACGCCAGAAAGAAATTTACGGCTCGTGAACTGGCTGAACGTTTTGACGTATCGGTGCGAACCATTCAGCGGGATCTCGATTATTTACAGCAACTGGGTTTCCCCCTATATACCGAGGTGGGTGCCAACGGAGGCTATCGGGTTTTGCCGAACCGGATTTTGCCGCCTTTGCAGCTTACCGAGCATGAGGCATTCGGTCTGTTCATGATGATGGATTATTTACAGCAGGTTCCCGACTTTCCTTACGGCTCCATTCGCAGTCAGCTGTCTAATCACTATTTCTCTAGCTTGCCGAACGATGTCCAGGATAGGATTACCCGGATGGCTCAGCATATTGCATTTTTACAGGATCATTCCATGCAGCCGGAAGCCCTAACTACGCAGATCATCAATGCTGCCATGGAGAAAAGACAGATCAAATTTACTTATGCTTCACGCAGTGGGCTGAAGGATGTAGAGGCTCACCCGATTGGCATCTATTATGAGCATGGCTACTGGTATATGCCAGCCCAAAAGCGTGAACGGATACTGTTGTACCGGCTTGATCGGATGCGACAGGTGGAAATTCTTCACTGCACGGATGATTCCGTTCCAACGATGAAGGAATGGTTAGCCTCAACAGATGATAGGGAGAAGACAGAAGTGACGGTACGGTTTACCGATTTCGGCGCTAGACTTGCTCAATCAGATATTCATTTCAAGTCGGTGAAGGATCATGAATGGAGAGGAATGGTTCCGCCGGAGGAATTCCCGTTCATGGCTCGCAGGTTGCTCGCTTACGGTCCTGAAGTGGAGGTTATCCAGCCGAAGCAAATACGGGAGCTTGTGAAGGAGTTGCTGGAGAGCAGCTTAGCTCCATATCGGCAGGAATTGTGAGGCTCTTCGAACGATCTAATGCATAAAAAAACCGCCCAACGTACAACGCCGGACGGTTCTATTTATTATTTCGTGTAATTGTCGAAGTAGCCTTGAATATAAATGACAGGCGTACCTTTGTCGCCACTTCCTGAGGTCAGGTCGGACAGAGAACCGATCAGATCGGTAAGCTTTCTAGGCGTGGTGCCTTGCGCTTCCATAGCTCCGGTAAGATCGGATTCCTTATTGTTAATGTACTCAGCGACCGCTTTCTGTAGCTCTTCGCCTCTCAGATGGGCAAAGTTGTTATCAGCCAAATACTTCAATTTAACCTCGTTAGGCGTGCCGTCCAGGCCTGCAGTGTAAGCCGGGGATACAACCGGATCGGCGAGCTCCCAAATTTTACCTACTGGATCTTTAAAAGCACCGTCGCCATAGATCATAACTTCAACCTGTTTTCCGGTCTTCTCTTTGAGCACGGATTGAATTTTATCTACAATTGGCTGACAGTTGCGTGGGAAGAGCTTCACGCTGCTCTCGGTGGATTTATTGGAGCCTAGCAGACCGTATGACTCATTAAATCCGCCACCGTCCACAGACTCCGACAGGATATTGTCAAGGCTGAAGACTTTCTCAGCACCATTTGCGGTTAAGATGCGTTTTGTTCTGAATCTCGTATGAATATCACAGGTCAGAACGCTCTTCGTAAATTGAAGGATCGTCTTCGGATTGTTCGAGAAGATAACTTCACATTCAACGCCGTATTCTTCAATCAGTGATTTATAATAGTCGATGTAATCCACACCAGTAAATGTATGCTTGTTATATCCGAAATGGTCGCGGAATTGCTGTTCAGTCAGTACATCCGTCCATGGATTGACTCCTTTTTCATCAAGCAGGTCCAGATCGACCAAGTGATTACCTACTTCGTCAGACGGGTAGCTAAGCATTAATACGATCTTCTTGGCGCCTTTGGCAATGCCTCGGAGACAGATTGCAAAGCGATTACGGCTCAGAATGGGGAAGATGACTCCGATGGTATCATCACCGAATTTAGCGTTAACGTCCTTCGCGATCTGGTCGATGGTCGCATAATTGCCTTGGGCACGTGCTACGATTGATTCAGTGACCGTTACGATATCCTTATCGCCAATTTCAAAGCCTTCGACTTCGGATGCTTTCAGTACACTGTCCACGACGATTGTCTCAATGCTGTCTCCCTGATTGATGATCGGGCAGCGCAAGCCTCTTACCACAGTTCCAACTACTCTTTCCAATATTATCGCTCCTTGTAAGCTATATTAGAGGTAGTTCAAAAAGTCCGATAATCCTATCTTCTTGGTGCTGAAAACCGTACTTTCTGAACTCGCACAATGATGAGCTGAACGAATGTTCAACTCATATTGTGAAGTCTCTATTTTTATGAGGTTGTTCAAATAGAGTTTGTTCAAAAATTCGCATTCTTTTTGAACCTACCCTTGTACTATACATTGGATTAATGATATAAGTAAAATTAATATATTGAATGTCGGGTATAAGGAATGATTATATGTCAGGCAAACTGGATTTATATAAAATATTTTGCAAGGTTGGAAAGAGCGAGAGCTTCTCTAAAGCTGCCAGGGATCTATACCTGACTCAGCCAGCGGTTAGCCAAGCGATTATGCAACTGGAGGGTGAATTGGACATCCGCCTGTTCAATAGAACGCCCAAGGGGGTATCTTTAACCGATGAAGGTAGTCTGTTGTTTGAATACGTGAATTCGGCGATCAATTTGATTCAGGCTGGGGAAGAGAAGATCCAGGGATTCAAGGATATGACGGTAGGAGAATTGAAGGTCGGTGTCGGGGACACGATTTCTCGTTATTTTCTGCTTCCGAAACTGGAGGATTTTCATAATAAATATCCCTATATTAAATTCAAGATCGTGAACGGGACAACCCAGGAGCTATGCTCGATCTTAAAATCAGGCGAGGTCGACATCGCGGTCTGCAACTTCCCACTTGCGGATTCAACGCTGGAGCTCCGGCCCTGCCTCGATATCCATGATATATTTGTCTGTGGGGAGAAGTATCGGCAGCTTCTGTCCGGTCCGGTGGGGCTGGACGAAATCGTGAAGCAGCCGTTAATACTTCTAGAGAAGAATTCTAATTCCAGAAGGTATGTGGAGGAGTTCATGCAATCTAAGGGAATTCAGATTTCTCCAGAATTTGAACTCGGTTCGCATGATCTGCTGCTTGAATTCGCCAAGATCAATTTAGGCATCGCCTGTGTAACGAAGGAGTTCTCCCTAGACTATTTGAAGAAAGGGATCCTACATGAGGTGCCGTTAAGTGAAGCGATTCCGCGCAGAAGCATCGGGGTATGCTCTTTAAAAGGCGTACCCTTGTCGATCGCTGCCAAGAAATTCGTTGAAATTATCGAAGACCAGCAGATGTAATCTTGGTTTCCCAAAGCGAAAATCTATTGACATAAGGCCTAGTATGTATATAATGATTTGTAAAGGTCAGATACGGCCTTTATATTTTTCCTTAATTATTTAAGAATATTAATTAATTACATTGAATAAATTGAAAGGGGTGACTGAATGAAGTCGTTTTTGCCAAATGACATTAAGGATGAGAATCGAAAGATCATTTTTGATATTGTGATGCAGAATCCGGAATTAGCCAAGGTTGAAATTACAGAGAAGACAGCGATGAGCTTTGTTACGGTGAGTAAAATCGTCAGTTTCTTTGAAGAGATTGGACTGTTGACCGCTACTGGAGAAAGCCGGGAAGGCTCTGGCGGCTTAGGGAGAAAAAGAACGGTATACCGATTTAATGAGAACAGCTACGTAACCGTCGGAATTCAAATCATAGGCATCAGAATTACTGCGCTACTCATCAATCTATATAGCAAGATTATTGATTCATATTCGATCGAGACGGATATTCCGTTCTATAGCGAAGAGTTTATCTCGATTTTTGAAGATATCATTTCGCGCATGAAGAGTGTAGCGAAGAAAACAAACAGCGTCGTCCTAGGTATCGGTATTGGGATCGATGGTGCGATAAACACAAGGAAGAAAACGATCAGAATGAGGATTCAGGACAATAAGGAGCAGGACTACAATTTTGAGCCAATTATTGAAAATCTAATCAATCGGGTTGATTTGCCTATATTCCTTGAGAATGATGTAAACGCTTCTACCGTTGCTGAATTCAGAAATCTGGAGAACTCCGGACAAGCACTGGCTGATCTGGTTCATATTGCAGTAGGGGATGGGATCGGTGGAGGTTTGATCATCAATAAGGAACTGCATAGGGGCTTCAACGCAAGCGCGGGCGAGCTCGAGTATATGTGCTTCGATCCTGATTATAGAAGATCACCTTCCTCTGTCGGCTGGCTGGAGAGCAAGCTGGGGATTCAGCACTTGCTAAGCCATTATGATTTAAGCTCCGAATCAGACATTGAAGCTTGCGCGGATTACGTAGCCAAGCATATAGCACTGACGATGATTAATATCATCAGCGTGCTCGACATCGACCAGATTATTATTAGCGGTAAGACGGTAGCTTTGTTCCCTGATCAAATTCTAGAGAGAACAAGATATTATGTCGGACAGTATACAGAGTGGACTCCAACGATCACTTATAGTGATTCGCATCATTCGACAGCTGTTGGAGCGGCCATCCTCTCACTTCAGCATGAGATGATTAAAGTAATATCCGGATAGGAAGTGAACATGATGATTAAGATTTTTGCGACGGAAGAGGAAGTGGCAGATGCCATTGCCGGAGAGATGAAGGAGCATCTATCGGATAAGCAACCCGTGTTCTGCTTGGCATCAGGCAGCACACCGCAGAAG
>DASYFA010000025.1:0-6144 GCA_036498705.1 Paenibacillus sp. | reverse complement strand
CGAATGGTTTATTCGATCTTCCACTTGTTTGAGACGCAACTCTACTAATTCTGGATAGGCATGGAATTCTAGAGCGAGTAAGCTAATGGCTTCGCTCCTGTGAATAGGAAGTGTTATCTGCTCAAGCATAAAGAATGGGATGGTGGCGTATAACGCAAAGCGGTCAGCATCATTCTCTTGTGCTTCACGAAACAAGTCTGGCATCCAGCGTTGATCGCCAGAGTGACGTATTACATGACAAAGTTCATGAAAAAAAACCTTGCGCTGTTCTGTGCGATCATTGCGGTTGTCTATAAAAATGACTCTTTCTTCATTCTCGCTAAAAGTTGTTTTGTCGTAATAAACAATATCTACCTTGAAGCTCAGTGCGATCTTGTCTATATCAAGATCATTAGGAGTGAAAACACCGATTGATCGGTATTGTTCTTCAATCCATTGTTCCAGAGGAGTTTTGAAATAGTTGGAATAATTCATATATTAGCCCCCGATTTACGTACATATGTTCTATTTTGTTATGAAAAGAAAAGCCATTACTGGCTTTGTTTAATTTGAACTAGATGATTAATTATCCTCCATCCAGCGATTGGCCCAGATGTGATAGCCTCCAGATATCAATAAGCAAAAAATAGTAAGAACGATAGAAGCACCCGAACTATCAAACCACGACCCTATAATCCAACCTACAGCGCCACAGCCAATTGTTAAGAAAATCAATAAAGCAAGTCTAGTTTTTTTATTAACGGCAAGTAGGATTGAGCCTATTAATATTCCACCAAAAACCCACCATGAAGAGAAGTAGAAGCCAGAAACCACTGAAATAATGAATATTTCTGCAAAAAACCAATTTGCACCTTCTTCGCTTTGCTTTGCTTGATTAACTCCTCGTCTAACTTCATTTTGCACATGATCACCTGGAATACTCCCCATCGGTTGGAGGATTTGCTTATAATTTTTGATTGGATTGTTCAGCTGCGCGTTTCTTCATCTCTCTATAGCGTAAGAGAGCTGCTTCCATTTCTTCTATTTCGTCTGGAGTATATTTATCCGGACCACCATAAAAAGACATGTTAGTTTCTTTGCGAACAGGTGACGGATCGTTAGTTCTTCCAAGAAGATAATCTACTGATGTATCAAGAGCATCGGCAATATTTTTTAATGCTTCCGGATCTGGCTTTCTATCATCAGTTTCATATCGTGATAACTGAACGATTGTGAGTCCGCTAAGCTGTGCCAAGTCTTTTTGCTTGATGTTCTTTTTTTCTCTAAGGTTCTTAATTCTTCCGCCAAGGGTTTGCATAGAAACTCCTTTCTAAAAAAATAGATTCAACTTTAATACAATAATAGCATTACCATATTGGTAAATAAATAAAATTGCCATATCGGTAATATTATTATTGACATTACCTTTTTGGTAATTTATAATCAAAACATAAATTACCGAATCGGTAACTTGGAGGTGGTGGAATGAGAAGAGTTGATTTGAAAAAGATAAAAAATTTGCGGAAAAACAAAGGATTTTCTTTAGAAGAAATGGCCATCCGATTAGGCTATGAAAGTGCCAATGGTTATTATTACTTGGAGATTGGTCGTGGGAAGTTTCCTGCAGAAACACTTGCGAAAGTAGCTAAGATTTTTGGGGTTGAAATAGATGAGCTTTTTTTTGAGGATGGAATTGCCGATTTGGTAATTTTAGATCAAAAGAAGGAGGTGATTTGATTGGAAATTCAAGATATCCGTGAAGTGAAGGAAACAAGGAAGTCCGAAGAAGTTAACCGGCTGATAAATGAAGGTTGGCTTCTCGATTACCGAGAGCATGGCCAAGGCGACTCTCGCTATGTGCTAGTCAAAGTCAAGTAAGGAGGTACCGTCATGGCTAAGGCTGTAAAAACACCAGCGACCTTCGCGGAGGCCCTCCGCCTGGCGGCTGATCTTGCCGAGCAGAATGAAAAATTGGAAAAGCAACTTGCGGAACTACGGTTGAATGGAGAATATCCAGAAGTGCTCCGACCAGCTCATATTATGAAGCTTCTGAGAATGAGTGCTCCAAAAGTTCAAGAGCTTACCAATCATCCTACCTTTCCACATTTGAATCGGAACAGGAAGAAGGGTGATGCAGTAACTGTTCTCAAATCGGATCTGTACCACTGGTTAAAAACAGAGCGTTATGAATGAGGAAACCCGCCGAGCTGTACCTACATCGGCGGGTGGGGGATTCGGCAAGGGGAATTGCTTAACAACATCATACATCAGGCCTCTGTCCGATAGCACCATACTAATTTGGACAAATGAGGTGAGACCAGATTGGCAATTGGACATTTTCCTGAAGCGTTGAAAGATGTCATGCAACGCAAAGGAGACACATTAGCAAAAGCTGGACGAGTTACTCATGTTGATGGCTCACAGATTGGAAAAATCGTCAAGGGAAGTCGAAAGGCATCCAAACCAGTCATGAGGGCAGCAATTGAACATTACGATGATGGACAGCTTTCTCTAGCAGCAGCTGCAGATATAACTGGTGGGGCATTCGCCCCATGGTTGGACAACGTAGACCTACATAGAGCGAACGTTTTATTTAAAACTATTGAAGAAATGCAGGAAGTGCTTGAAGCCTCTGGGCATGCTCCGATCAGTAAGACCAATGAACAAATTAATGAAACTGAACGGCAGCAGATAAAAAGACTGCTTATGGAGACGGTGGAGGCTATCACGGCGTTGACACACTTGGCGGCGGCTATCTGCAAAGAATATTCATTCAGTTGGTTAGGGACATGGAAAGAGCATCGAGCGGAATTGAAATCAAAAAAATATCTGAAATGAGGGAGTGCTTTGAAAAGAGAGCAGTTGGTGTCCGAGGCAAGAGAAGCGGGTAAGCATGCAGTTCATAACCTTCAGATGATCCGGAAGAATCCGGATGTGATTCTACCAGGAAGGATTGAGGATGCTGAAGACTATCTGAATAATATGATCCGCATCGCTGAAGTAGAAATGAAAAATGACCGCCTGGCGGGGCAGTCACTTGGTTTGAAATCTCGGTTAGAGAATCTATTGATGTCCATTTTAACCCCGAAGCGTGAAAAGCACAAGGCTACCCTTTGAGGTAAAAGTGCATTTATAAATTCTAAAAAATAATCCTATGGAGGCTAATAATATGAAATCAACTGGAATTGTACGTAAATTGGACGAGCTTGGGCGGATCGTTATCCCTATTGAATTACGTCGCACTATGAATTTGGAGATCAAAGACCCTGTAGAGATCTTCGTTGACGACGACAAGATCATCTTCCGCAAGTATGCGCCTGGCTGTGCGATCACTGGTAGCCAGGAAGATTTGGTTCCGTTCGAAGGGAAACTGTACAGCCGCTCAGTTATTCAGAAAATGGCAGCAGCAGCAAAGATATAAGAAGGACAGGCACTGGCTTCGGCCTCTGTCTTGGGATGTCGGACCTTAGAAATAACCTTTCCTCCGTCCGGGATTCCAAGATGCGGCTGACGCATCCAAGGTGGTGGCGGATCACATAGGTCAAGGGAGCTGAAAAGGCCGTCTTTATTGGTGCAGTTACTCCCTCGCCAACCTTGCAAATACAAAGAAAGGAGGCAGCTTATGCAAATCATTCAAAAGTTAACAGTGGTTAGTAATCCTACACGAGTATTTGAAGTTGGAACCGAGATTGATAGCCATGAAGTAATTGAGATTAAGCAGGTTGGTTCTGAGTATGAGGACCATGTTCATTCTGAGTATGTCGTTCTGGACGAAGATGGCCACATGATAGCCAGTGTCGAGAACGCTCCTGTAATCGTGGATTACAAGCAAATTGCTGAACACGACAACGAAAAATAGCCCACTGGCATGGGCTATCTCAGTTCTTTGAAAATCAAATTTTCTTGCCCCCACTATATCATGCTGGGGGCTCACTTCACAAGAGGGGGGTTCATCCATGCGTGGAACGCACACATTTCTATTACATGAGGAAACCGTTGACTTCATCATCGATGCGGAGACCTATTTTAATCCTCCGGTTCTAAATATCCAGCAAGGCGGAGAATCCATTCAGCATCATTTTAGCAATGAGCAATTGGCTGAGCTGGAATACAAAATCCGGACTTATTTGGATGGTATCCGCTATCCAGAAACACCTGATCAACAAATGATCTTACATGCTGAATGCAATGAAGCCATCGAGGAGGGAATCGCTTGAAACGTATCGTTTTGGAGCGCCTGACGCTCCGCAATTTCAAAGGTATTAAAGAACTTGTCCTCGCCGCTAATGGCGGGGACGCTGATGTCTATGGTGACAATGCTACTGGGAAGACCACTATGTTCGACGGCTTTGTCTGGCTCTTGTTCGGTAAGGACAGCCAGAACAAGGCTGACTTCGAGATCAAGGGTTTGGATGGAGCAGGGAAGGTTCTTCAGCACAAGTTGGAGCACGAGGTTGAGGGAGTTTTCTTGATCGATGGCCGTCGTCGTACTTTCCGCCGAGTATTTACTGAAAAGTGGACGAAGAAGCGTGGCTCTGCGACGGACGCCTTCGAAGGACATGAAACGAACTACTTCCTTGATGGTGTTCCTGTGAAAAAAGGGGAGTACACCTCAGAGGTGGATTCCATCATCAAAGAGGATTTATTCAAACTATTGACTTCACCTTCTTACTTCAATGAACAGCTAAAGAAAGAAGAACGCCGGAAGACGTTACTGGAAGTATGCGGTGATCTTACGGACGCCGAGGTCATTCACGGTAACAAGGAACTTGCTTCATTACCAGGTATCCTGGGAGATCGCGACCTTGAGTCACATAAAAAGGTTATCTCTTCCCGATGCACTGTGATTAACAAGGAGATCAAGGAACTGCCGGTGCGGATCAGTGAAGTGCAGCGCCAAATGCCGGATGTTGCGGAGCTGGATGAAGAGCTCCTTAAGGAAGATATCGCAATGCTTCGCCGCCGGGTTGAATCCAGCGAGGGAGAATTGTCTCGCATCCTTTTTGGCGGGGAAGTGGCAGTTCAGGAGAAGCGGCTTCGTGAAATTGAAGGTGAGCTTATCGATATCAAGAGTCGTATGCAGTCCAATGTGTTGGATAAGTTGGCTCTTAAACGTGATGAAGTGAACCGGATGCATAACGAGCTGGATAAGTACCGCCGTACAGTAGAGGACAAGGAGCAACGTATCAAGCAGAATGAGCGCTTAGTTACTGATCGTCGGCAAGAAGCAGATCGCTTGAGAACAGAATTTGCTGAGCTGAAGAGTCTTACCTACGAAAATCCTGAAGGGCATGATGCCAACTGTCCAGCCTGCGGTCAGTCACTTCCAGAAGATCAAATTAAGGCAGCTCACGACAAAGCAGAGGCTGAATTTAATCGTCGGTTAGCGGAGCGTAAGGAGCGTATCAATAATTCCGGTAAAGCGGCGGTGGCCGAAGCTCAGAAATTCGAGCAGGAAATCATTCGGCTACGGGAAGAAATCGAAGGTTTGAACAGTACGCTGAAAACCCTGCAGGCTGAGGTCACATCCGCTGATGATCAGCTAACCGTCCTTCGGGCAGGTGTCAAAGATCCTGCCTCAGATCCGGAATATGCGAGCAAGCAGGCTGAAGCTACTCAAGTTAAACAGCAGATTGAAGTATTGAGAATTTCAGGTGAAGATGCTGCTGCGACAGCCCGTTCCGAAATTCGCCAGCAACGTGCTGAGATTGAAGAATTAGAACGCGATCTTGTTAAATTCGATAGTGTCCGCCGCGCGCAGCTGCGTGTGACGGAACTGGAGAACCAGGAGCGGGAACTTGCAGCAGAGTATGAACGCTTGCAACACGAACTGTTCCTCTGTGAGGAGTTCACTAAGACCAAGGTCAGCATGCTGGATGCCAAGATCAACAGCAAATTCAAGCTTGCCCGGTTCCGCCTTTTCGAAGATCAAATCAACGGTGGGATAAAGGAAGTTTGCGACACGCTCTATAAGGGCGTTCCTTATGATGGTGGACTCAACAATGCGGCTCGTATCAATGTCGGTTTGGACATCATCAACACGTTAGGTGCTAATTACGGCTTCTCAGCTCCGATCTTTGTCGATAATGCAGAGGCCGTAACGAAGCTGATCGGTACAGATGCTCAGGTAATCCGGTTAGTCGTTAGTGAAGCAGATAAGAAGCT
>DASYFA010000024.1:0-5096 GCA_036498705.1 Paenibacillus sp. | reverse complement strand
ACTGATATCCCGTTTGACGATAATTTTATCGACCGCCCAGACGGAATTCATGATTGGATAGTCTTTGATCGCACCAACAACGGCTTTAAGAACAAAAGCCAGATAAGTCAGATTGATGCCTTCTTTTTGTTTGAATTCGTTCTTGAGCTTATTGCGAAGCTGTACGAGATTAGTTACATCGACCTCGATCATCATCCAGCCATGTGGAATTTCCGACACACTCTGACGCATCCGAGTGGCAATCGTATTGCGGATTGGAGTTACGTCAATTAAGTATTCTGAGCGTCCGCCCTCAACTTCAATTGTCGGAATACGCGGTGTCTCGGTCAAGTGCAAGCCCGAATGGCGTACCGGTTCCGATGCTGGAGCAGTAGGAATAACTCCTGGCATAGTTACTGCTTGAACAGGTGCAACCTGTGGCTGAGCCGCTGGAGTTGCTTGAACTGCAGCAGGGGCTGGAGCTTTGGAGCCTTGGTTCTCGATGTAATGCAATACATCCTTACGTGTCACTCGGCCGCCTAATCCTGTGCCAGGGACTGTTTGTAGGTTAATCCCGTGCTCGGCCGCTAATGTCTGAACAGCTGGTGAATATCTAGCACGTTGTGCCTCTCCGCTATCTACAGAAGTGTCCGAGGTTGCTTGTACAGATTCGGCCGCTTGTGACACACTCTCCGAAGGAGCCACGGCCTCCTCTGTCTCGATCCGACAGATTACTGTCCCTACAGCAATCTCCTCGCCTTCCTGAACGAGAAGCTCACCCATAACTCCGTCTAGAGTCGATGGAATCTCAGCATTTACTTTATCGGTAATGACTTCGCAGATCGGTTCATACTGCTCTACAGGATCGCCCGGCTGCTTGAGCCATTTGCCGACCGTAGCCGATACGAGCGATTCCGCCAATTGCGGCATCACAATATCATTTAGTACTTTCTTAGATAACATGCTCTCACTCCCATTTAGAGGTTGCTCAAAAAGTCCGCTCGCTCTTCAGACCCTAGCTTCATCCAACTGAATCGTTTTGAAAAACGCATATCGGAAGCAAATGCTCTGGTGCTGAAAATCGGACTTTTTGAACACGCACTTTTAATATAGCGCTAATTGAAGCATGGCTTCTTTTAACTTGTCTTTGTTCAGCATGAAGAACTTCTCCATCGGTGGATTAATCGGCATCGCCGGTACGTCCGGTCCGCACAACCGCTGAATCGGAGCATCGAGATCGTATAAGCATTCCTCAGCAATAATCGCTGATACTTCAGCACCGATGCCGCCAGTCTTGTTGTCCTCGTGAACGATCAGTACTTTACCGGTCTTCTTAACCGCAGCGATAATCGCTTCACGGTCTAGTGGCTGAAGAGTACGCAAATCCAGGATATGCGATGTGACACCTTGCTCAGCCTCCAATTCCTCAGCGGCCTGCATGGCGAAATGTAACGGCAAGCTGTAGCTGATCACTGTAATATCCTCGCCCTCACGCAGCAGATTCGCTTTGCCAAGCGGAACCGTATAATCCTCTTCAGGGACATCTCCCTTAATGAGCTTGTAGCACTTCTTATTCTCGAAGAACAGAACTGGATCAGGATCGCGAATCGCAGCCTTTAGCAGCCCTTTCGCATCATACGCTGAATAAGGAGCAACAATCTTAAGGCCCGGCGTACCGAAGAAGATCGATTCCGGACATTGAGAGTGATACAATCCACCGAAAATACCACCGCCGATAGGCGCACGCACGACGAGCGGACAATCCCAGTCATTGTTGGAACGGTAACGGATTTTAGCCGCCTCACTAATAATCTGGTTCGTGGCCGGCAGCATGAAGTCGGAATACTGCATCTCGGCGATCGGTCTCATTCCGTACATTGCCGCGCCGATAGCTACCCCAGCAATCGCGGATTCGGCCAACGGCGTATCAATGACGCGTTCCTCACCGAACTGCTCCTGCAGCCCCTTCGTGGTTGTGAATACGCCGCCTTTGACACCAACGTCTTCTCCCAATACAAATACCCGTTCATCGCGCTCCATCTCTTCCTTCATAGCCAGGCGAAGCGCATCAACATATTCCATTACCGGCATATCACTGTCCCTCCCCATCATTCGCATATACATGCAGCAGCGTTTCCTCTGGGTTCGGGAACGGAGCACGCTCGGCTTCATCAATAGCATTTTTCAGTTCTTGCTTGATCTCTTCTAGAAATACTGCCTCCTGCTCCTCGTTCCATAAGCCGCATTCCAAAAGATACGCCTTCAATTTTGGAAGGCCGTCCTTCTCCCAATTCTCGTCAACTTCCTCTTTGGTACGATAAGCTAGATCGTTGTCCGAAGTGGAGTGCGGAGAGAGTCTGTACATCATCGCTTCAATCAAGGTCGGTCCCTCGCCTCGAACTGCACGCTCGCGCGCTTCCTTCACGACCCGGTATACTTCAAGGGCATCATTGCCATCGACGCGAATTCCCGGGAACCCATAGCCGAGCGCACGATCGCTTACTTTGCCACCGAGTTGCTTCTTGATCGGCACTGAGATCGCATATTGATTATTCTCACACATAAAAATAACCGGCAGCTTCTGCACGCCAGCGAAGTTAAGCCCTTCGTGAAAATCCCCCTGATTGCTGGACCCTTCACCAAAAGTAACGTAAGAGACGATATCCTTCTTCTGCATTTTCGCCGATAACGCTATACCGACCGCATGCGGAACCTGAGTCGTCACTGGGCTCGAGCCCGTCACAATACGCAGACGCTTGCTGCCGAAATGGCCCGGCATTTGACGACCACCGCTGTTTGGGTCATCCGCCTTGGCAAAAGCCGACAGCATTAATTCCTTCAAGGTCATTCCAACCGAAAGCACGAAACCGTAATCCCGATAATACGGGAGAAAATAGTCGCGCTCGCGATCAAGCGCAAACGCCGCCGCGATCTGGGTTGTCTCCTGACCGATGCCAGAAACGTGAAAATTGATTTTGCCTGCACGCTGCAACAACAAACAGCGTTCATCGAATTTACGAGCAAGCAGCATATATTTGTACATGTCCACTACTACGGTATCTGATAATCCGAGCTGCTCATGTCTTGGCTTCATTTGAACTGAACTTTTTGCGTTCATGGAGTTACCTCCTTCATTTGTTACCCACATCTTAAAACGTCCTATATTGCCTAATCTTAAAACCTGGTACTAAGACTTGGGTTAACCTTATTATAAACCTTTTCCCTGTAAAAAGAAAACATTTAAAAGTATGTGTTCCAAAAGGTCGGTTTACCACTTAAAAGTTAATATTTCGACCATCAACAGCCAGCGCTGCTTCCCCAATAATTTCGGAAAGTGAAGGATGAGCAAAGGCCACCTGACCTAATTCCCAAGGCGTAGCATCCAGCACCGCTGCCAACGCAGTTTGGTTAATCAACTCGGTAACATGATTGCCGATCATTTGCACACCAAGAATATCTTTGCTCTTCGCATCGGTCACAATTTTTACAAAGCCCTCTTTATCACCATGTACGAGTGCTTTACCGATCACCGAGAATGGAGCTTTGCCAATCTTAACCTCATGTCCTTTTGCTCTTGCTTCCTTCTCGCTTAGGCCAATAGATGCCACTTCTGGGCGACTATAGACACAGCGTGGAACCTGGTTCTCGTCATAATGTAACTCTTCTTCGGCGATATGATGCACAGCAACCAAGCCTTCATGACTGGCCGCATGAGCTAATTGCAATCCTCCGATGCAATCGCCGATCGCGTAAATATGCGGCTCCGTCGTCTGCATATGCTCATTGACGCGGATAAATCCGTTGCTCAGCGCGATATCCGTATTTTCCAGGCCGATATTCTCCACATTGGCTTGTCTACCGATAGAGATGAGTAGCTTGTCACCTTGTAATTCAATCGTCTGATCCCCTTGCTGGGCCGATATATGTACCTGGCCGTCCATAACAGCATAGGTATCCGGCAGTACCTTCACACCCGTCAGCACTTTGATTCCCCGCTTTTGCAAATGTTTCTGCAACTCGCGGGCTACCTCTTCGTCCTCAGCTGGCAGCAATTGCCCCGCCGCTTCAACTACAGTCACCTTGACACCAAAATCTTGAAGCAAAGAAGCCCACTCAACGCCAATAACGCCACCACCCACGATGATCATGGATTCAGGCAAATCCTCCAACAGGAGCGCCTCATCGCTGCTCAGAATATGATCTCCATCAGGAACAAGCCCTGGTAGGCTGCGCGGCCGTGATCCGGTAGCAATAATCAGATTCGTTGGAACAACCGTCTCCATCTCTCCGTCACTTAACTCAACCGCAACAGCACCGCTTTTCGGTGAGAAAATGGAAGGACCAGTCACCCGCCCTTTTCCTTGGATGACGGTAATCTTATTCTTTTTCATCAAATACTGAACGCCTTTATACAGTTGATCGACAATCGCTTGCTTCCGCTCCTGTACCTTCGGGAACACCAGTGACAAACCGCTCGTCTCGATACCGTAGCTTGCGCTATCTTTCATTTGTGCATACAGCTCTGCACTACGCAGCAGCGCCTTGCTCGGGATACAGCCGCGGTGAAGACATGTTCCACCCAGCTTGTCCTGCTCAATAATTACAACCTCCTTGCCCAGTTGTGCGGCACGGATCGCAGCAATATAACCACCCGTTCCTCCACCAAGTACAGCTACATCGCAATTTATCGCCATATATATCTCCACCATTCTATTTCGAATAATTTAATTTACTATATTCTTCATTTTACCTCGTTTTTGAATGATTACAAATGAGGCTTACAAATAGACAGAAGCTTAAGAAGAAGGTATGATTAGAATAATTCCAATTCATTACTGTTCGCGAAAGGAAAGGGATACATAAATTATGAAGCTGATGATTTCCCGTTTTATTGCGATTCTTATTCTGGTCATCCCCGGCATCGCAGCTATGATCGGCTTTTTGAAAATCAAGGACGCCGTTTTCCTTTACTATTCCCAACATGGTGATGACACCTTGACTACCCTTACCTTTGACTGGCTTAATTTTATTATTGGACTATTGCTGTTCCTGGCCGGCATCAGCTTCTTGGCGGGCTGGATTTATTTTCGCGACCGCAAACGCGGCTACGGCAAGAG
>DASYFA010000023.1:0-16409 GCA_036498705.1 Paenibacillus sp. | reverse complement strand
TCGACCTCTGACCTGTCGTTACCAGCATGGGTAGAGAGTATCGTCTTTTAAACATTCTTCATTTTCATTATTGGTGGTGACCGCAAGGTCATGTTTCTTTCTAACGAAACGTGGTATCGTTATTTGCGTGAAAAAGGGCGGCCACAACTTTTAACGAAACTGGGTATCTCTATTTAAGTGAAAAAGTCATTTTTAGCTTGGATTTCTCCCAAATAACGTTATGGTGTTTCGTTAGATTAAAATTACCGTTGTTTTTGAGGAAATAGCGATTTGTAGTTTCGTTAGAGCTATCTCCCTCTAGCCTTCCTTAGGAGGATTTTCTCGGTAAGGAGCGAGATTCAAAATTTACCATCACGCCTAAAATAAAGGTTCCGTGAGCACATAAAATAAAATTTTAAAATTTATATTGCCGAATGAATGGGTTCCTGCTAATATAAAGGAGCGATTTGGAAAGTCGGTATTCAATATATTTTGCGAGTCTTTCCAAGCAGATAATTTTTTGACCACTTCCTTCCCGGGGAGTTAAGGCCATACGGACAGCCGGGTCAAATGCCGATCGGCAACCTAGCGTTGCCTTATTGATTGAGTTAAAAGCTCAAATTTTATAAGTTGGTTACTTTACAACCAGTGCATTATGCACATCAACTTGTGAAACGGTCAATAAGAGTGGTAAAGGCGATTATTTGCTATATAGACTCTGATCAAGCAGGATATATTTGAATATTAAGGGATCTTTGTGCATCGCAGTTTTTTTGTGTGTATTTTGCGATGGCATGATGATATTTGTCCGATTTCTATTGGAGAAAATACTTAATATCGATATATCAGAAGCAAGTGATGTGTGCGCTAAGCGCATGTATTCACTTGCTTTTTTTGCGTGTTGACCACAAAAAAAATCACTCACGATAGGGGAAATGAACAATGGGAAAAGCGCTTATTATCGGTTGTGGTGGTGTGGCTTCGGTAACCATCCATAAATGCTGTCAGAACAGTGAGGTCTTCGAAGAAATCTGCATCGCAAGTCGTACGAAATCCAAATGTGACGCACTGAAAGCAAAGCTCGATGGTGGCAAGACAAAAATTACGACGGCTCAAGTCGATGCTAACAATGTCGACGAGCTGATCGCCCTGATCAACGAAGTTAAACCGGACATCGTGATGAACCTGGCTCTGCCTTATCAAGATTTGACGATCATGGATGCTTGTCTGGCAACCAAGACCAATTACATGGATACCGCTAACTATGAGCCGGAAGATACGGCGAAATTCGAATATAAATGGCAATGGGACTACCGTGAGCGCTTCGAGCAAGCGGGAATTACCGCCCTGCTGGGCAGCGGCTTCGATCCAGGCGTAACTGGCGTATTCTCTGCTCATGCCTTGAAGCATCATTTTGACGAAATTGAATACATCGATATTCTTGACTGTAATGCTGGCGACCACGGGTATCCGTTCGCAACTAACTTCAACCCTGAGATCAATATCCGTGAAGTAACAGCGAATGGCAGCTACTGGGAGAACGGCGCGTGGGTTGAGACTGAACCGATGGAGATCAAACGCGTATACAACTTCCCAGAAATCGGGGAGAAGGATATGTACCTTCTGCACCACGAAGAGATTGAATCGCTGGCCCTGAACATTCCGGGTATAAAGCGCATCCGCTTCTTCATGACCTTCGGTCAGAGCTATCTGACTCACCTGAAATGCCTTGAAAATGTCGGCATGACGTCGATCGAGCCGATTGAATTCGAAGGCAAGCAAATCATTCCTTTGCAGTTCCTGAAGGCCGTATTGCCGGATCCTTCTTCCCTCGGTCCACGCACGAAGGGCAAGACGAATATTGGTTGCATCTTCAGAGGCAAAAAGGATGGAAAAGACAAGATGTACTATGTCTACAACGTGTGCAACCACGAAGAGTGCTATAAAGAAGTCGGTTCGCAAGCTGTTGCATATACGACCGGCGTTCCAGCCATGATCGGCGCTATGATGGTGATGACTGGTAAGTGGAACAAAGCGGGCGTCTATAACATCGAAGAGTTCGATCCAGATCCATTCATGGATGCACTGAACAAATGGGGACTGCCATGGCAAGAGAGTTTCAACCCGGAACTTGTTGATGCTTATCCAGAAGACGAAGCAGCATCTGTCAAAGAACGGGAAACGGAGCTAGTTCGCTAAGATGCGCTTTGAGGAACTGCCTACCCCATGCTATGTAGTAGATGAATCTCTATTGGAACGAAACCTTGAAATATTAGGCGGTATTATGGAGCGCACCGGCGCCAAGATCATCTTGGCGCAGAAGGCATTCTCGATGTATACGACCTATCCGCTGATCGGACGCTATTTGAGTGGAACGGCATCGAGCGGATTGTACGAGGCCCGGTTAGGCCATGAGGAAATGGGTAAGGAGAATCATTGCTTTGCCCCGGCTTACCGTGAAGATCAGATCGACGAGATCATTGAGCTCTGCGATCATATTATCTTTAACTCCTTCTCCCAAGTAGAGAAGTTCGGTGATAAAGTGCTGGCTGCAGGCAAGAAGTTCGGTCTGCGTATCAATCCGGAGTGTTCGACTCAGGTTGGGCATGACATTTACAATCCTTGTGCCGTCGGTTCCCGTTTCGGCGTGACCCGTGAGCATTTTCGCCCGGATCTGTTAGAGGGAATCTCTGGTCTGCACTTCCATACGCTGTGCCAGCAGGATTCCGATGATCTGGCGACGACGCTGGATGCGGTAGAGGAGAAATTCGGACCCTGGCTGTCGCAAATGGAATGGATCAACTTCGGCGGAGGGCACCACATTACAAGGGAAGATTATAATATCCCCTTGCTGGAGCAATGCATCCGCCGCATGCAGGAGAAGTACGGCCTAGAGGTCTACATTGAGCCTGGAGAAGCTGTCGCTCTGAACGCCGGCTTCCTAGTTACTACGGTGCTCGATACGATGCAGAACGGAATGGATATTGCTATCCTGGATACGTCTGCTTCCTGCCATATGCCAGACGTGCTGGAAATGCCTTATCGTCCGCCGCTGCTTGGCTCCGGGGAACCCGGCGAGAAGCCTTATACGTACCGGCTTGGTGGGCCTACCTGTCTCTCGGGCGACAACATCGGCGACTATTCGTTCGATCAACCGCTGAAGAGAGGAGATCGTCTTGTCTTTGGCGATATGGCGATCTACTCCATGGTGAAGAACACCACCTTCAACGGTATGCCGCTGCCTGCCCTCGTCCTCTGCGACAAGAACGGCGACTACCAGGTAGTCCACGAGTTCGGCTATGAGGATTTCAAGATGAGATTGGCTTAGACATTGTATAGAACTCATATAGTTGCATATTAGCACTTATGATCTGACACAAAAAAGGACTTGGCGAATGCCAAGTCCTTTTTGTTATTTATTGAACTGTCGTCATGTTATTCAACAAACGATACAAGAATACAACTGCTTCTGCACGGGTCGTCTGGCTATGTGGTCGGAGCATTCCCTTATCTCCTTGAATCAGTCCCAGCTCAACCATCCCTGCGATACTTTCCACAGCATAATCGGATACTTTACCTATATCCTTGAAGCCCTCCAGCGATGCTAGATTGCCCGAAATCCCCTGCCCTTTCGCGACCTGGATCGCCCGGGCTGCCATGACCACCATGTCTTGTCTCGTTATCTTCCCTTGTGGAGCGAACCTGTCACCATCCACCCCCGTGACGACTCCAAGCTGCTTCGCAATTGATACCGCGTCATAATAATAATCCTGAGATTGAACATCGGAGAATGCGCTGCTTACATCTGCCTTCAGATCCAATGCTCTCACCAGCATGACGATAAAGTCTGCACGGCTTACCTGCTCAGTCGGACTAAATGTTGTTGCTGATGTCCCCTTTACAATCCCTAACGCAGCCAATTGTTCAACAGCTTCCTGAGCCCATACATACTTGCCCAGATCGGTGAACTGCGCTGTGGACCGTTCGGAAAATACTCCATACGTTCCGGTATGACTGGTCTGGAAGTGAATATCCTTGCTTACATCGGAGTAAGATGCTGCAGGAATGATGCTAGCCGCACCTTGGTTACTGATTGACAGAATGCCAATGCCTAAAGCGGCCTCAGAATTAGCTCTAATATACGGAATCGTCACTAACACTGGCGCCTTCTCATTCTTCCAGGCAATAATCTTGCCGTCCATCTTCACTTCCAACAGGATGAGAGGTCTGCTGCCGACTTGAGCCTGCGCTGATCTACTCAGCAATTGGCGATTTCCTTCACCAATAATCAATTGCATTTGCTTGCCCAGATCTACGGATTTGTCGAACATCTGCCCAGATAGAACAATCGACGCTTTGGGCGTGATCACCTTGATCAACAGATTCGGATGCTCGGAGAAGAAGGAGGCCGGAAGATCCAGCGCATAATTCGCTGCATCGCCAGTACCGTCCATCTCAAGCGTGATATTCAGCTTGCCATCTGCATCCGCCTTCGCTTCGGCTATCGCTTTCTGCAGATCCTGTTCGCTTACCGTGCCCAGCGCTGTTTTCCCATTGGAATCCAGCTTCGTGCTCACTACTCCTCTAACTGAGCCATCTGCCTGTGGCTTCAGCTCAACAGGAACTGAGGTTGAAGGTGAAGTCGGAATGGAGGAACCGCCGCCGTTTCCACCATTGCCATTATTACCGTTATTGCCATTACCATTGCCTGGATCTGACTTCTTGTATTCGAAGCTCACTTTGGCAGGCGTCACCATGCCATCAGTCGATACATAAGCCTCATAGGTTCCTTCCAATTGGCCTTTCAGCGTAAATACGAATTGGAGTTTCCCTTCTGCAGTACTTGTCTTCTGCTCTTCATAATGGACCTTGCCTTGCGGATCCAATACCTTCAAGCTCACTACCGCCTGATCATCGCCATTCATTAGCAGGCCGTCAATCGTTACCTTCCTCGCCGCTGCATCTACTACGGCTTGTAAGCCGTCAATAGCTGGCGCCTCCACGTCTCCGGAGAGCTTATATACTCCGAACTCGTAGAAGGAATAGCCATAGTCCGTATTCCGCTGAACCCCTTGGAATTTGATATATCTTGCAGTAACCGGGGAGAATTGTACCGTTTCTTTGCCGTCCTGCGCTGTAATAACTCCGTCATTTGGCATGATATTAGTCCAGGTCTTCTTATCATCGGATTCAAGCAGCTTATAGGTCTTGGCCCGGGCATACTCCCAATCGATCCGGATCGTATCGAACTCCCCGGCTTCGCCCAAGTCAACCTGGAACCAGGTATTGTCCACATAGTCGCTGGCCCATCTTGAGGCCGGGAATCCATCAACGGCTTTTGCCGGTACATAATTCGGATTACCCCCCTCCGTTGATGATGCCTCAACCGTCTTATCCTGCGCCAAGTTGCCTGTGAGGTAATATACGATTTCTTTCAAAGTGTTGTATGCCTCAGACTTCATCGTCCCAGCTTTCATAAATTGATCCAGCTTGGTGTTGAAGCCTTTAAGATACTTGGTAACCTGCACCGCATCCTTGCCTTCATAGCGCTTCATCATTTCCAAGTAGTTATTCAAGGAGTGTACCGCTCTAACATCTGTAATTTTCTGTTCTTGTTCGAAGCGGTCGACGTATGCTCTGATTCCCATTGCATTCGTGGAGGCTTCTACTACATATGAGGTTTTGACCGATTTGCCAGAGGTTATCGTAATGAGCAACTCATGTTTTCCTAGCTTGCCAGCCAAAGGTATGACGGTTCCCGCAGTATAAGCCTTCCCGTCGAACAGAGCATTTACTTTAGTCAGTCCGTCATCCTCTCTCAGCTTCCAAGTAAACTGAACAGATTCCGTATCCGGCAGGACCATCCCGCTCTGGAACGGCTCTCCATTCATCATCACGTCTACCCCAGATGGTGCCGCATTATTAACCTGATATGTTCCTTGTACATATTGATACAGCCAGTCATATAGAACCCTATTGCTTGGGTCCGTGCTCACCGCACTGTTATATACAGCATTATTTCCTTGGTAGTACGCGTTGAAGCCATCGGTCATCAGCCCTGTCTCAACGCCGCTATTCAAGTAATCGATATATCGTTCGCGGAAGACCCCGTCAGTCAGCATCCGATCGTCGAACTCAAATTCATTGGACATCCCATAACGCTTCGCGATGTTCGCCGCATCCTCCAGGCGGTCATAGTCCATCGGCTCGAAGAAATAGTTTGGCTGGAAGGCTACAGCATCAAACCCGACATCTTTCCACATGAAGCTCTTATAGGCCAGGAAATGAGGAATCCAGAAAAATTTCATATTGCTGTTGCCGGAGACATTTAACGTATGAACCATATTACTGGCCGAGCTGACCAGCTCCGGTCCGACTTGATCGATACCGATCTGCTCTTCCAACCAGTACATCCCTACAAGCTCAAGGTTGGAATAATCTGCTGCTTCCCATCTTTGCTTCACTTCATCCAAGTACCATTGAACGGCCTTCACCCGATCTGTAAGCGCTTTAAAATTTTCGGATTTATTATCGCCATCAACATCGCCGAAATCCGTTACTCCCTCATCTGGGTACGGAATCATCAGGACAACCTTCTCCTTCTGATCCGGCTGGTTCAGCTTAGCACTGACTTCCTTGGTCGCTTCATTAAGCTGGTACATATCTCCTTCGGGAGCAAATGTTTTGTCCAAATACCATTCCCAATCCTCTTTAAGTGACGGCATACCTGATCCGGCACCAAATCCACGGCCTTTATCCGAGAAGGTTCCAAGATATAGAACTCCGTCAAAGAGCCAATCGGTCGGTTCTCCGGCCTTATCAACGTAGCTGATATTCGGGATGATCCGCTCCTTCTTCCAGGTTCCCAGATCATTACTGTATTGCCCGTTATAGAGCAGCCCGAGATGCTTAATCCCCGCTGTCGCCTCGCCTGGAGCTAGAAATGCCGGCTGTTGAGTCGGAACGGTTACCGCACCTTCAACTTGCCCGTCGTTACCCCAAATTTCAATCTCATCCACGAAGCTCATTGCCTTGGTATGCATCGAGAACATGACCTTCACATAACGCGCATAAGCGATCTTCGCATCGGGGCCTATGCTCTTGATGCCGTCCTTGCTTCCATCCCATTCATAGTTCTCCTTGTATTGTCCGTCCTTCCACAGTGTCTGGGTAGCATAATGCGAGAGCAGCCCCCAGTTCTGCTTATCATCGGAGACATACATCGAGACCGTCAACGGCATTAGGACGTTATTATTCGGCCAGTCCTGTAAGACATTAGCCTTAATCTTTGTGATCGACTTCCGGTCACCGAGATCAAATACGACTTCGCGTGTCTTCTTCTTGAGATGTCCTACCCACGCTGGATCGGAAATGTCTAGCTCCCCGTATTTACCATCCGTCAACTTGTTACTATCATCCGGATACGCCGCTTCAGGCGCTTCCGACCATTCATATGGAAGACCTAGAGCCAAATTGTACGGCTCGTCATATACCGCCGTGGTCACGCTTTGTGGCTCTGCTTCCAGGGCCTGCTCAGTAGGGGGAATGGCCAGATCCGGATCTTGAGCGGCCTCGTCTGCAGGATCGATCTGAACCTCACCTTCCTGATCTTCTGGCACTTGACCATCAGGTTGTGTGATCTGCTCTGAATTTAGGACTACACGACTGTCTTGATTTGCGCCGGCCTGCTTGCCTACTTGTAACGGCGCTACCTCATCCGCTTGCGCAACCGGAATAAGTGTGAATAGCATGACTGTAATTATAACAACAGATAACCATCGCTTACTTCTTATCATACATGCTAGCCCCTTTCTTTTACTCCCTATCCTTTGCATCCATCAAGAAACCTCATCAACCATGTATACCTTTACAAGCTGAGTTTGATCCCCCTGCCTCCTTCCCGTGATCCCATCACATTGCTGAGCAGCCTAAAACATGGCCTACTGTAACAGTAAGAAACTTAGCCATGAATTCAAATAGATAAATCATTACCTTGCATATACATTTATTTACCAGTCCCAGAAAAACGAAGCCTAACGTCTCCGCCCCCTCCGAACCTCCTAAGACGATACAACCAGACATTGAATGTTTAAGGGAAAACCTACCGGGCATACAGAACTATGGCATTCCATTGCTCAATGATTGTGATGAGCTTCCATCAAATAGTTGTTGACAAAAAAATTTAGGAGGACTATCATGTCATTTAACGCAAGAAAGCAAAAAAGCATGGAAGTATAAAAGTGAATATTTCAAAAGTGTTGAACTAATACAGTAGCTGTCTGTGGGCGGAAAATCAGAGACTTAGTGGTTGGTGCGAACTAAGCCGGGGCATGCAGTGAATTACAATTAGGGAGCTGACTAACGTCCGGCAATGCCGTTAAATAATTGAGTGAACAAAAGCTTATTTTTTGTTAATCAGGGTGGTACCGCGGAACTTCCGTCCCTATTTGGGGATGGAGGTTCTTTTTTATTTTATAGAGATTGTTCAACAAGTCGACTGATGAACATGAACCATTACAACTACGACATAAAGGAGTGAAACGAACATGAAACGACAAGTATCCATTGGCTTAGCGCTCTTGCCTATTTTGGCGCTTATTGCTGCAGGTGCTGCCTCTATCTTCATTTGGAAGGCTGGCATGTTTATCCCATTAATCATTAGCATCATCGTCACCGTTCTCGTAGGGGTGATGAGCGGATATAGTTGGAAGGAACTTGAAGAAATGATGGTTAGCGGCGTATCTAAAGCATTGCCTGCGATATTCATCTTGCTTGTCATCGGGATGATCGTCGGAACGTGGATCTCAAGCGGAGTTATTCCGACCATGATCTACTACGGCTTATCCTTTATTCATCCCTCTTTCTTTGTTCCGGCAGTTGCGGTTGTCACCGGTATCGTGGCAATTACGCTTGGCAGCTCCTTCACTTCGATCGCGACGATTGGATTAGCGTTCATGGTCATCGGCGAAGGGATGGGCTTCTCCCCCGGCTTGATTGCGGGAGCGGTTATATCCGGCGCATTCTTTGGCGATAAGCTGTCTCCGTTATCCGATACTACGAATATTGCACCAGCCATGGCGGAAACAGATTTATTCAGCCATGTACGGCATATGCTCTGGGATACGATTCCTGCATTCGCCATCGCCGTTGCGCTCTACGCGCTGTTCGGTACCCGCTCGGTACAAGGCTCGGTGGATACTGCTAATATCGATTTGATATTGAATGGGATTCAAGATACGTTTATTATTCACCCGCTGCTGCTGTTGCTGCCGGTACTGACGATTTTCCTAATGATCAAGAAACTACCGGCATTGCCGACATTGCTGTTGGTAGGTATCATTGGTGGGGTCATTTCTATCGTGGTACAAGGAGAATCCATCACATCGATGGTTAACACGATGACGAACGGGTTCCATGCGGAATCCGGAGTGAAGGCGGTCGATTCCTTGTTGAATCGAGGCGGTCTTGTCTCCATGCTGAATACGATTGGTTTATTGACGATCGCGACTGCGCTTGGCGGACTAATGGAAGGGACTAAAATTTTCCAAGCTCTTGTTCGGCCTATCGTGGCTAGAATCAAGACCCCAAGCTCGCTTATTGCGACAACGATTGCGTCGACCTTCCTTGTCGCATTCGCTAGCGGAGCACAGTTTCTTGCAATCATATTACCAACGAGAACTTTCATCCAAACTTACAAGGATATGAACATAGATACGAAAAACTTATCGAGATCCGTTGAGGCTGCTGGTACGGTTGGCATTTCATTAGTGCCATGGGGAGTTCCCGCTGTATTCGCAGCCAGTATGCTCGGGGTAAGCCCGGAACAATTCATTCCGTACATCTTCTTCGCCTTCCTGGTTCCACTTATCAATATCGTATACGGGATTACGGGATGGACGATCGTGAAAAAGGAATACCCGGCGCGTTCGTTCCAACAGCAACAGAATGCGGCAGTAGGAGGAATGAGTCATGAATGAAGTCATCGTCAATATTATCGGAACAGCCCAGGATGCAGGCGTCCCGCATCCGAACTGCTTTTGTCAGAATTGCATGAGCGCCATGCAAAATGGGACGCGTAGGTTCGCTGCTTCCTTAGCCATTATTGAGCCTAATCGGAAGCAATGGCATCTAGTTGATGCAACACCGGACATGCGCGAACAGATGGCAAAAATTCAAATGAAATACAGTCTTCAAGGTCAGATCATGAACAGCATTTGGCTGACCCATGCACATATCGGTCACTATCCCGGATTGATGTTTCTGGGAAGAGAGGCAATCGGAGCTCAAGGAGTTCCGGTCTTCTGCGGGGATCATATGAAACAGATGCTTGAAGCGAATGCGCCTTGGTCACAGTTGGTGGAGCTGGACAATATTCAATTGAACGGCATTCAGCACGAGCGGCAAGAACAGCTGTCCCCTTCTGTACGCATCACGCCAATTGAAGTACCTCATCGCAATGAGCTATCGGAGACATTCGGCTTCTGGATCGAAGGACCTCAACGCAAACTGCTCTATATCCCGGATATTGACCGTTGGGATGAGTGGGATCGAGACATTTTTGATATGGCCAAGAAAGCGGACATCTGTTTATTAGACGGCACCTTTCATTCTATTGAAGAGATTGAACAGATGGGACGAAATTATAAAGAGATCCCCCATCCTGTCATGACGGAGACTATGGATCGACTGCAGGGATTGGCAGAGCACACCGAAATCTACTTTACACATTTCAATCATACGAACCCTGTCAACGATCAAGCAAGTGCCTTCGCACAGCTTGTTCAAAATAGAGCATTTTACATCGCTGAAGATGGAATGGAACTGAAATTATAAAATTGTGAGCCAATCGCTTAAATCATACAAAACCAAGAAGATCGCCTATCCCACCTGCTTTTGAGGTGGTAAGCGATCTTCTTCATGTTCTAGCACTCTCTTTTATTTTTTAGGGGAATACTTCGACATCTCGTACGTGCGATAACCCCCGGTTAAGTTCTTTACTTTAAAACCATGCTGTGTCAAAATGCGGGCTGCGATATACCCTCTGATTCCTACACCACAGTAAGCATATATTTCTTTATCTTTATCGAGCTCGTTCATGCGTTCACGCAGTTCATCGACTGGTATGAGAACAGCCCCATCGATATGTCCTTGCTCATACTCCGCGACGGTTCTTACGTCCAGCAGGATCTGCTCTTCCGGCTGCAGCGTCTCTAAGTCCTTCACCGTGAAGATATCCAATTGTCCCGAAAGAACGTTTTCCGCCAAATAACCTGCCATGTTAACCGGGTCCTTCGCAGAAGAGAATGGAGGTGCATACGCGAGCTCAAGCTCGGCCAAATCATGAACGGTTCCCTTCAAGCGAAGTACCGTAGCAATGACGTCGATTCGTTTGTCCACTCCCTCAGAACCAAATGCCTGTGCCCCTAATATTCTACCTTCGTTGTTGAACAACAGCTTTATCGCTATTGCCTTCGCGCCTGGGTAATATCCGGCATGTGAGTTCGGATGCACATAGATCGTTCGATATGGAATATTCATTCTTTGCAATGTTCTCTCGTTGAATCCCGTGCTTGCACCTGTAAGACTGAATACTTTAATAATAGATGTTCCTTGTGTTCCCTTGTACGCGGTGTTCAATCCGTAAATATTGTCTGCGGCGATTCTTCCCTGCTTGTTAGCTGGACCGGCGAGCGGTACAGTCGCTCTTTGTCCATCCAAATCCGTCGTTTCTACCGCATCCCCCACAGCATATACACCATCGCTGTTTGTTTGCATATATTCACCCACGATAATATGGCCCCGTGCACCAAGTTCTATCCCAGAGTTCTTGATAAACTCGGTATCCGGCGTTACGCCGATTGCCAGAATTACTAAATCGGCAGACAGCTGCAGCCCACTCTTGAGGGAGACTTCAATCCCCTGCTCCTTATCATGGAACGTGTCGACTCCGTCTCCAAGGACGAGCTTGACTCCATGGTCCGTCATTTCCTTCTCTGCGAACGCGACCATTTCGGAGTCGAAAGGCGCAAGAATATGAGGCGCGGCTTCGATCAGCGAAACGTCCAATCCACGCTCTCGCAAGCTCTCAGCCATTTCTATTCCGATAAAGCCACCTCCAATAACAATCGCGCTTCTGGTACCTGCTTGATCAACATAAGACTTGATCCGGTCTGTGTCTGGAATATTGCGTACTGTAAATATGAATTCACTGTCGATGCCCGGAATTGGCGGCTTAATCGGCTTCGCTCCTGGGGATAGAATCAAGTAGTCATAAGATTCCTCGTACGTTCCTTGATCCGCGCTGTTAACTCTAACCTTCTTAGCCTGTGTATCGACCCCAATGACATCGCTTTTAATACGGACATCTATATTGAATCTTGCCTTCAAATTTTCAGGCGTTTGCACCATCAGCTTGGAGCGGTCTTTGATCGTCTCTCCTATATAATAAGGAAGCCCACAGTTAGCGAACGAAATATAAGTACCCCGTTCGAACATAACGATTTCCGCATTCTCGTCTAATCTTCTAAGTCTCGCAGCCGCCGATGCTCCTCCAGCAACCCCGCCGACGATGAGTATCTTGTTACCCATAACAATCCCTCCTATATTTAATACCCTGTAGGGTATTATTTAACCCATAATGATTCCTCACTGGTTTACTAAGTTATGATTTTTACTTTTTCGTTGTCGGGCCGTCCCATACCGAGATGCCACCGTTCAACTGGGAAATTTGATTGTATCCATGTTTGCTCAGCAGCTTCGCTGCCTGCTTGCTTCTCATCCCACTTCGGCAGTAAAGATACACAGATTCATCCTTCTGAATTTCATTCAGACGCCGCTCTATTTGACTGAGTGGTATATTTACTGCTCCAGCGATATGACCTTGTTTGAACTCCTGAACTTCCCGAACATCGACCAATTTATGTCCTTTGTATTCACTTTTGAACTGCTGCAGATTTAAATTCCTCATTCCCTTCACCGGAACAAATCGCTTATACAGCATCCAAGCGATCAGAACGATGATCAATGCATAAAGGCCATAATTCATCTTATTTCCCCCTGCTTTTATTTAATATTATTCGTGTTGGTAAACCGCACTTAGAAAATACCTATAGGGGTATATTCTGAAGCAAAAAAAATTTGTTCTTCGTTTCATGTATCTTGTATCGACTTACCGTATACCCCACGGGGTATACATAGATATTAATATGAATAGTTCTGTTTGTCAATACTCAGACCTATTGCGGTATATAAAAGTGCGAGTTTAAAAAGTCAGACTTTCAGCACCGAGAAGGTTGGATGAAGTTAGGGACCGAGGAGCGGAGCGTACGTAGTGGGTACGTGAGCACCGGAAGGCCCGGCTGAATTCAAGATTCGATGTCGATTAGCTTCATGATTTACTTCGTGATCAAAGGCGGACTTTTTAAACAACCTCTAAAAGAAAAAGCATCCGATCATCGGGATGCTTTAACGACTCTTCAATAGTAATTCTACGGCTTCCTTAACCAGCTTCCCAGAATCCTGCCCTTGTTCCTGTTGCTCCAAAATGCAATGTTCGAGGTTAGACGCTACGATGTAGGCCATGGCTTTATCTGCGGCGCTTCGCACAGCCGAAAGCTGCGTAATGACTTCCTTGCAACCCTTGCCCTCTTCCATCATTTTCAGGACACCCCTTACTTGTCCTTCCATGCGCTTAAGACGCCGTATCACATCTTCATCATATTCCATCATTTTCGATTCCCCCCATTCAATTTAATATTATAAATGTATTATACTAGTTTATACCCATGTGGGTATAAAAATTATACTGCTTACCCTTATGAATTACAATGATTCATAAAAGCGGACACATCACAGTGTCCGCTTTGCACATTGATTTGCATTTATTATTCTCTCGGACCCGTCCAATGAGACATACCGCCGGTCATGTTGACAACGTTATAACCCATTTCTTCAAGAAACTCGCAGGCGACACTGCTACGATTACCGCTATGACAAACCACGATCATTTCCTTATTTTTATCCAATTCATTATGTCTTTGAGTCAAGTAGCCTAGAGGAATATGCTGCACGCCCGGGATATGTCCCGATTCCCATTCATCAATCTCCCGGACATCCAAGATACTAAGCTTCTCGCCCATTTCCAATCTAGCATTAACGTCTTCAGGCATAATCGCCTTCGAAAATTTACCAGCCATAATAAAGAGCTCCTTATTAAAAAATTCTAACAGTTCAGTCTGGTTTTCAGCACCGAGAAGGTTGGATGAAGCTAGGGCCTGAGGAGCGGAGCGTACGTAGTGGGTACGTGAGCACCGGAAGGCCCGGCTGAATTCAAGATTCGATGCCGAATAAGCTTTCAGTGTTACTTCGTGATCAAAAGCAGACTTTACTCGTATTGTTTGATCGCTGACTTGAGTGTCTGTAAAGGCTGAACCCCAACAAAGGTCTGAACTTCTTTACCTTCATGAAACAACTTCAATGTAGGAATTCCTTGAATTCGGTATTTTGCCGCTGAGAGCTGATTATCATCAACGTTCAACTTTGCGATTTGTACCTCGCTTCCCAGTTCGTCCGCCAATTGCTCAAGAATTGGAGCGATCATACGGCAAGGACCACACCATGGAGCCCAAAAGTCCAAAAGGACCAATTTATTGTTCTGAATGACCTGTTCAAGAGAACTGTCAGTTACGTTTACTATAGACATCTTACTTCCTCCTTTTATACGTATACCCCTATGGGTATTATAATAGGACGATCATTTATCTTTGTCAATAGGTGATGTCTTCTGAATAGTAGCTCATCTAGTTATGCTTGAACTAACAAGGGGCCTCCGGTCATCCGGACGCCCCTCCTATTTAAACTTCCATCTGATGTGTCGTAACCAGTTCCTTCCGTCTTCTCAACCTGATCTTCAGAATGATCCGATCCACAGCCAACGCAGAATATATAATCAGAAGCACCACCGTCGGATAACCATACCTCGAAAAAGCGATAAACGGAACATAAATCACCGTAAAATAAATGATCGTCAGCAGAACAGGCAAACGACGCTGACGGCCATCTATTTTTCGCGACAGCACCCATCCGGCAATGCTTAATCCGATTAGCAGCGCTTGAATCACATGCGCGGTTACTAGATCTAGACCGAATATCGGTAACCAGTAATAAGCCTCGAAATACAGGCCGATAAATTTGCCCAGCGTATACCATAACAGATACAGAAGCGGATTATGAGTGAAACCGTATTTTAATATGTCGATCCCCTTGGCTGCCGCAGCAGCATCGTGACCTTGAAAGAGCGTCTCAGGGGTGTATTGTGGATAAGCCTCAAAGAACCCGTCTGGCGGCATCAGATGAAAAATCTGAGTTCCCAGCAAAAATGGACTGCCCCCGGATTCTGTGAACAAAATGAAGTGACCGAATGTGATCATATTGCGGATCCACCATGGCGACAGTAGGGCAATATACACTATGCCGATCAGACATGTGAAACGCAGCATTTCCTTCCATGTGTACTTCTCTCTCCACCACAGAATAAGTAGAACTACCGGGAACAAAGAAGCCTGTGGTTTAAAATAAGCCGCGACGGCAGTCAGCACACCGATCAGTGCGTACCACTCCCATCGTTTGGATTGCACGGCGGAGATAAGCACACAGACCAGCAGCAGTACAATTATTCGAAATATCGACTCCGAGAGAATGACGCACGAAGAGAAGTAATCCGGCGGATACAGCGCACTTAGTATACAAGCAATGAAGGCGATCCTCGAGTTAAACACATAACGGGCAATAATGAAGATTAAATAGAGCGAACCAGCCTGGAGCAAGCATTGAAACAGCCGAAAAGCTACCACTCCCCCGCCATCCTGCCCGAAGATCGCCAGAAATCCCGCCAAGATCAGCGGAAATCCCGGCATAATAAACGAAGATGGCTCTGTTCCCGTATTATAGGCAAGCGTCCCCTCGTCCAGCAAAATTTTGGCCGTCTGAATATATTTCACATCATCATTATTCGGGGCATTCGGGTCCCCCAGCAAAAAGTAATCGCCATAAAACATCACGATCGACACAGACAGCACCAACACGAAAGTCATCAGCCCGAACAAAAGCTTCCTTTCCTTGAGACCCCCGATTTTATATGAAAACAAGTACCTTCTCTCCCATTCTATCTATCGTTATATTTAACATTTATATATTTCTAACCATGTACTCAATAGAAATGAGGATATCACAAGTTAGTGATAATGTCCTCCTCCATATTTATTCCAAAGCAGAGCCCTTACGGTCGTATCTATACATAAAAGCCACTAAACCTAATGTCTAGTGGCTTTTGATATGACTGTTTTCCCGATCCAAAGCCAGTACACTTACATCCTGGCCTCATTCTTGATCAGTTTTTCCTTATTCTCTGTATCCAGATTCCCATTCTCCAT
>DASYFA010000022.1:0-5535 GCA_036498705.1 Paenibacillus sp. | reverse complement strand
TCACCTGGGACCCGGGTCATGAGGACATCTCCCCTTGGCGCATGGCCAAGTATTTCTCTAATCCGGCTCTTCTTAGCTTGCAGGCAGGGCATTCCCCGCAGCCATCACCAATGATACCGTTGTAGCAGGTTAGTGTACGTTCTCTAACAAAATCGAAAGCTCCCAGCTCATCGGCCAGCTTCCATGTCTCGGCCTTGTCGATCCACATTAGCGGAGTATGGATGACGAAATTGTAGTCCATAGCCAGGTTAAGCGTGACATTGAGCGATTTTACGAAGGCATCCCGACAATCGGGATAGCCACTGAAATCAGTCTCACACACGCCGGTAACAAGATGCCGGGCGGAACGACCTTTGGCGAATACAGCTGCAAAACTTAGGAATAGGTGATTGCGTCCTTCGACAAAAGTGCTTGGCAACTCGCCTTCATCTTGGACGATCGGCATGTCGCTGTTCGTGAGCGAGTTCTGTGTAATTTGGCTTAGCAAGCTCATGTCTAGTACCGTTAGCTTCACACCCAGCTCGGCAGCGATTTCTTTGGCACATTCAATCTCCAGCTTATGGCGCTGGCCATAATCGAAGGTGATGGCCTCCACTTCGCGGAATTGCTGTAGTGCCCAGAACAGGCAGGTGGTGCTGTCTTGTCCGCCGCTGAAAACGACGACGGCTTTTTCGTTTTTGAGCATAAAAAAACCTCTCATTCTTCTTGAATTTGGAAATCGGAAGAAAGAGAGTTCTTGAACTGCGTTACAAAAAACAAGCCCATGCTAGATAAAAGGCTGGGCGCCATTAGTTTTTTATAGAGGGAGTTCGCGAACCTCTCTCATGCAAATACTGCATGAACTTCTTCGTATTTTATTGTTGGTACCCGGCCATTATAGCATATTTAGTTCTGCGGAGGCTGTAATAAAATTGGAATCTAGCATATGGACACGGAAAATTCGAATATCTATTTACAAGTAAAGGTCGTTGAAACATAATGGAATATATTAACTAGGAAGGGGACATAATAATGATCAAAAAAATGAAATGGTTAGCGATCCCAATGGCGCTGTTGTTGGTTATGCTGACTGGATGTCAGGCTGTAGGGGGGCTTGATATCAATAAAGCACTCACGAATAGCATGAATCCATCATCCAGCGAGTCGAAACAGAAGCTCTCGATCGAACTTGTACCTACGGCCGGCATAACTGCTGAAGACCAGAAGATGATAGATCTGATTAATTCATTGTCTATTACTATCGATAGCGGAAAAGTTCAAGATAAAAATACTGCATCGATGAAAGGGTCTATCGGATTCCAAGGCAAGGAATTGCCTTATCAATTGTCTATGGATAAAGATGGGATGACTATTCAGCTGGAAGGAGCCAAGCAACCGCTCTACATATCGCTGGATAATAGTGAAGTAGGATACCCTGATATGAGCCAATATCAGGAGAATATCCAAGGCTTCTCCGAGAAGGTTGTTCAATTTGCCATCAACCATGCTCCAAATCCGACGAAGCTCTCCGTGAAGCAGGTTCAAGACAAGGTGAATGGAGAATCATTGGCTCTGACGAATCTTCATGTGGAAGTGAATGGTGAAGAGCTGCTCGCAATGGTTAAGCCGTTTCTGACAGAAGTAGTGAAAGATGAAGCGGGTCTCAAGGAACTGATCAACGCGTTCTATGATGCTTTCTATCCGCTTTACACTTCGATGGAAGAAGAAGGCATTGATGTAGGAACAGGTCTTCCAGTTGACTCCAAAGGCGCTACAGTTGGGGCGATCCACGGTCAATTGATCGAGAGCCTGAATGAGTTCCTGAATAATTATGACGCGAATCTGGATAAAGCTCTGAAGCAAACTCCAGAGCTGACGACGGTTCTCGGCAAAAATTCTACGTTTAGCATGGATCTCTACTTCGATAGCAAACAAAATATTCGCAAACAAAATCTGGATCTTGCTATTGCTCTTCCGGCAAGTGAGGGTTTACCAGTCTCAGCTATCAAGCTTCATACTGAGAGCGAGCTTTGGAATATCGGTGCTGAGGTCAAGATCGACAAGATTGATACGAGCGCAGGTGTTCTCGATGTGACAGAGGGAGATGTTACACCTGGACAAATGCTGCGTAATTTCGAAGCAGACTCCTTGATCTATAAGACCCTCAAGAATGATTTGAAGATCACGCAGAAGAACATTTGGCTTGATCCAGAGGATGAGTACGACGGTATTGTTTCCAATAAAAATGTATCCTTCGTACCGTTGCGCTATGTGTCCGAATTACTAGATGCAGAAGTGAAATGGACCAAGGGCTCCAAAGAAATCGTGATTACCGATGACCTCAATGGCCGAGAAATTAAGCTGACCGTTGGCTCCGACTCTGCTACGATTGATGGTCACCCAGTTACACTACCGCAACCTGCATTCGTTGATACCTACGGCACTACCTATGTGCCGCTCCGCTTTATCGCTGAATCACTAGGTGCTACAGTAACGAAGGATGCAGATGGCTGGATTATTATTGATCGTAAATAGTAGAGGTTTTTAAACTCGCACTTATATTTTTCAATAAATGAAGAACAACCATAGTCCTAATAGGGATTATGGTTGTTTTTTGTTTCGAAGCATCCGTCTGCGGTTCGGAATGAAGGTCCCGCCTTAGCTCAGCGTCTCCCATTTCATCCACATTTCTGGAGGGTTCATGGTGTAAATACCGTTCTCGCGGCTCATGAATTGATGCATGATGAACTCCCGCCTGATCGTAGCGAAGTCATCATGGTATTGCTTGATAAATTCATTGATTTCTTTCTCAGAATAGCTATGCCCTTGCGTAAGTCCGCTGATCATATGTTCAAGCACAATGAGCTTTTTCTTTAGCTGAGCCGGAATATGCTGCAATTTTCCTGCTGCTGTGAAGAAATTGGATAGGACGGATTGCTTGAGTTTTTGATTTCGATCTTCCATCAGATTTACATCTCCTTTAGACAGGCGGTTGGTATTTCTGTAGATCAGATCAGTCGTTGCTGTTCCGCAGGCGTTGATGAAATAGTGGTTCAATGAGAAATATATCGTATTCTTCTCACGGCGTTCATTAATGAGACTTGCCGCGCGCAGTTTAGCTGCATGATGTGTAATTGTGGCGGGAGTGACGTATAGTTTCTCGGCAAGGACTTGCCCGTTAAGCTCACCTTCAGCGAGCAAGATCAATATTTTTATCCGGGTTGGATCAGCAAGTGCCTTATGATAAGCAACGACTTTATCTAGTTGCATAACAATCACCTCTGTCATAATTGATTTAACATATATCTAATTTAACATATGTCTAATTGAATTTAAAGCCTAAAGTTAATAATGTCAATAAAAAATAGAACGGTCTGGCAATAAGCTCTTGCAAGACCGTTGTCATTTTAAATATTTATATTAATTATAGTCCGATTCTAAAGTTATCCTAATTAATTTAAGAAGTTGATTGGTTCAAGCATCTTTGGATATGTTGCGAAATTGATTAATCATGTCCTGCTTAAGCTGTTCCAATACGTGAACTACATTCTGTGAAGCTAGCTCTAGCTCGATAATGAGGCTTTCCGCCTGATCTCGTCTGTTAATTCGAATGCATTCCAACGCTTCTTCAGCCAAATGGTGTACGCGCGCATGTGGCTCGACCAAAGCCTGGAAGGAAGGGAGGGAGGCCAGTTTGTGATTATTCTTATTCTGCTCATACCATTTGCCTAATCGGCATAGCTTCCCGTCTCTATCTGATTCATTATTATCATGATGGAGACCTAATAGACTATTATATACTCTCCAGCGCCAGAGCAAGTGATCGGTTTTAACGGTGCGAAGTATTTGGATATCACTAAGGTGCGAGTTAATATTAAGCGACTCCATACGGAGGGAGTTTACTTTTTTGCTTACATTATAAATATCGCTTCCCGTCGCCATCGCATACTGCTGAATTTCTTCTTGATGGCCGAGCATAATGGTGGTTCGCTCTGTTATGTCGCTTGTAGCGGCTGCTTGCTGCTCAACAATCGAAGCGACGTTGGCCGTAAACTCACTGAAACTCTCAATTTGATCCATGATCTGATCCAGACCGCTAATTGCACCGTTCGTGACTTCTACACGCTTAGCGATTTGTGACCCCATCAATTTTGTCCCCTCACCAATCGTATTTGCCGTCTCGAGGACCTTCGAGGTGACCTGCGTGATCTGCCCAACAGCTTGTTTCGTCTCCTCTGACAGCTTGCGGACCTGGCTTGCTACGACAGCGAACCCAAGCCCTTGTTCTCCGGCTCTGGCTGCTTCTATAGATGCATTTAAGGCCAATAAATTAGTCTGGTCGGCGACATTGCGAATCAGGTCAATGATATCTGTAATATTATAAATGTATTGCAGGAACTCCTCGAATTGCTGGCTCGCATCAGATACTTCCTGCGCAGAGACTGAAAAATCATTTAGCGCCTCTCTGATCGTATGCTGTACTCTCTTAGCTTGTTTCATCATTTCATCAGATTGGTCGCTCAATTGTACCGATTGATCGGCTACTTCATTGATTGAAGCGGTTAATTCTTGGGCAGCGGAACTAATATTAACAGTTTCCTGCAGCGTCAGGTTCACGGAATCAATTAACGGTTTTACTTTATCCATTTGAATCAGTTCTTCGATGATTTGACTGTTCGTCTCAATATATTGGAAGTCATGGGCCTCGTTATAGGCTTCTAGCACGAGCTGGGAATCTAGCGTAATGATTCGTTGCAAGGAGATGATAATTTTACCGGCTTCGGTTGACGAGAATTCACAGACGATGGCTGGAACCAAAATTTCATAAATTCTTGTATACGAGCCGATGAACCACTCTGGAGAAAGTTTAATACGATTATGGATCAACCCGATTTTTTTACGTGAAGCTATATAGCTCTCGTCAAACTTAATACGGGGTATGGATTTCAAATAATCAATAAATGTCACCGACAGACGTTCTTTTGTGCTGTGATCATTGATAATATGGAGCATTTCGGGGATTTGAAATAGCAGATCATAGTGACGATCTGTGATCGGTTTTGCCAGATTATCTACCAATTTCGTAATTTTACGAAGATTATCTAGGTCTGCCTGATCGATTTGCAGAAAGTATAGACTTTGCTGAAGTGATGAAACAGAAGTAAGATTGGATTCGGTAATAGGTGTTGGTGCTCCGGGAGCTGTCTTTTGGCGCATACGGAACATGATAAATAACCCCTTTTCATATGTAATTTTTGCTATTCACCTATTTTTTGTTTCTACTGAGAATAAACTGCTGTTTATCGAACAGAAAAGAAGAAGATACTCACCTAATTATGGCAAGCATCCTCTAATAGCAATAGTTGATCGTTATTCGGCCGCTTTGTTATTTTGCTGTCTGAGCAAATCGCGGATTTCTGTTAGCAATACCTCTTCATTTGAAGGTTTAGGAGCTTCCTCCGGCTCAGGCTTGGTCTCTTCCTTACGTTTAAATTTGTTAATACCCTTGACGAACAGGAAGATAGCGGCTGAGACGATCAGGAAATCAATAATTGT
>DASYFA010000021.1:0-10312 GCA_036498705.1 Paenibacillus sp. | reverse complement strand
CAAGTTCTTTGGATTTTCCGTAATATCCTTCGAAGTAGCTGTAATTCCAGCATCCGGGTTCAGCTTGATCAGACCTTGCTTCTCGAGCAAGAGTAATGCACGTCCACCGTTCGTAGCATCATTAGGTATTGCGACCGTTGCACCGTCTGCAAGTTCAACTATAGATTTAATTTTTTTAGAATATGCACCAAATGGTTCAACGTGTACCCCTACAACAGACACCAAGTCGAAGTTATTCTGCTTATTCTGATCGTCGAGATAGGGCTGATGCTGGAAAAAGTTTGCATCTAGCTGCTTCTCGAACACTTGTATATTCGGCTGCACGTAGTCAGAGAATTCCTTGACTTCAAGCTCAACGCCTTCTTCCTTCAAAGTAGGAGCAATATGTTTCAGAATATCCGCATGAGGTACAGTCGCACCAACGACCAGCTTCACCGGCTTAGTTTCGGCAGCGCCGCTATTGCCCGCCGTATTATTTGCTTCTTTGTTACTTCCGCATGCGGATACCACCAACACCAACACAAGAGTTAACAGGGTAAGACTCCACTTCTTCATACAGTATGACCTCCTAAATTTAATTTTGAATAAGGACTCGCATTTATATATTTAGTAATTCCTTATTTCCTTGTAAAATAAATGACCAATCGATCGCCTAGCATTTGTAGTACTTGCACCAAGATAACCATAAAAATAACCGAGACGATCATAACTTCCTTCTCATAACGGTAATAACCATACCGGATGGCCAAGTCCCCAAGGCCTCCGCCGCCAATCATCCCCGACATCGCGGTGTAAGAGACAAGAGTAACTACTGTAATCGTAATACCTGCAACTAGCCCTGGCAGCGATTCCGGCAGCAGCACCTTGCGAATGACCTGGAACGGGGTCGCTCCCATCGCTTGCGAGGCTTCGATTACACCGCGATCTACTTCGCGCAGCGCTGTCTCGACGAGACGGGCGAAGAACGGAGCAGCGGCGATCACAAGCGGGGGAATTGTCCCCTGCACACCAGAGGATACGCCGACAATAGCACGAGTGAGCGGAATCAGAGCGACGATCAGAATAATGAATGGTACAGAACGGATGATGTTAACGACAAATGACATGACTCTGTATACCCATTGAAATACTGTGGAATTGGAACGTGAGGAAACATATAACAACACGCCCAGCGGCAAACCTATAATAAGCGTAAACAGGGTTGAGTACAGCATCATCTGCAGTGTATCCACCGAAGCCGTCCCCATCTCGGTCCAATCAATCTTTGAGAAATCCAAGCCCCACATCACTCCATCACCTCCACATCAAGCTCACGTTGTCTTAACAATGCTATTGTTCGGTTAATATCTTCCTTGCTGCCTTCGAAGGATACCGTCAGCTTCCCATAAGGCGTATCTTTGATCGTCGATATCGTACCTTGCAAGATAGCGAAGTTAACGCCTGTCTCGCGAACGACCTGTGACATGATCGACTCATACGTCTTCGCGCCGAGGAAAGTGATCCTTACGAGCTGCGAACCGCCTACCAACGAAGTAGCCGACAGTCTGAATCCATCCTCTCCTTGGGCATCGCGATCAATAAATTCCTTCGTTACAGGATGCTTTGGCTTCAGGAATACTTCCGTGACCGGCCCCTCTTCGACAATGCCGCCCGCGTGAATGACAGCGACTCTGTCGCAGATACTCTGGATGACATGCATCTCATGCGTAATTAGCATAATGGTCAGGTCAAATTTCTTGTTAATGTCCAGCAGTAGCTTGAGAATAGAATCCGTCGTCTGTGGATCGAGTGCAGACGTTGCCTCATCGCAGAGCAGCACATCTGGATCACTGGCCAGCGCCCGGGCGATACCAACACGCTGCTTCTGACCACCGGACAACTGAGACGGATACTTATTACGATGTTCCTGAAGCCCAACCAGCTCAAGCAGTCCATTAACCTTCTTCTCAATCTCTTGCTTTGGCGTATGAATCAGCGTCAGCGGAAATGCGATATTATCAAATACCGTTGCCGATGAGAGCAAATTAAAATGTTGAAAAATCATTCCGATCTTCCGCCGCTTCTCCTGCAAATCCCGTTTGTTAAGCCCAGTTAGCTCCACACCACCGACCCAAACCTCGCCTTCCGTCGGACGCTCCAGGAGATTGATACAACGGATCAGCGTGCTCTTCCCTGCACCGGAATGACCGATGACGCCGAATATTTCACCCTTACCGACGGATAAATTCAGCCCGGATAGAGCAGTAGTCTTCTTCTTTTTGTCGCCATATGTCTTTGTTAGCTGTTTGAGTTCTATCACAGCGAATTGCCCCCTACTACAATGATGGATTGCGGTATGACCACTCTTCTCATCACTGTTAATCACGTATCTTCCAGAAAATACAAGAAAAGAGCCCCTATGCAGATTCAAAGGGCTCTCTTTACGTAAAGACAATGCCTTCTCATCTGCCAAAGCCCTCTCTACATTAAGCAGAACAGACTTTGAAGGAATTAGCACCATGACATTTATCGATGCTGGTTATCGAACCAAACATCAAATAAATCGGTTGCCGGGCTTCATCGGGCCTTTCCCTCCACCACTCTAGATAAGAAAAAATTATGAAATTATAAATTAATGTTTCTGAAACTATTCTGAGTATAGTAACATTCTCACAGTTTGTCAAAGGAAATTTGACACAGTCATCAAAAACAGCGTAGTATCAACGTATTCTACCTCTCGGCAAGCTGCTTCCATCTTTGATTCGTATAAACAAATACCGTCTCCAGCGTCTCACATACCATTTGATAACCTTGCTCAAGATCGCGAATATGTAGATCCAGATCCTCCAGTTCAATTTTACCGAATAGGGCTTGATGTCGCTGCCATAGATCATCCCGCATCTCCGAATTCATATAATGGATCTCAGTGTTGCGACGGCGTCTTAGCTGGGATAGCGCTTCGCGATAGTTATCTTTGATAACGTTCATTCTCTTGCCCAGATCGGCATACTTCGGCATGAGAAGAAGTTGACGCATTACGGTAAAAAATGAAAAATGAGGCTTAATCTTGGCCATCTTCATATCGAATAATTCGTTAAGCACAGTCCCGAGCTTGTCCAGAATCGCGAATACGCGGATAAACCCGTCCTTATAGAAGAATACATAGCGTGCATAATCTTCCTGCTCTTCAGGCCCCATATCAGTCACAGAATCATGAGTAACTTTGTTACGGAACAAGTTAGAAGCAAATAAGCATTCCTCAAGTTCATCCAGCGAGGAGATCAAGCCCAAAATCCAAATCTCTAGCTTACGATAATCATGAGTCGGATCAGAGTTCTGCTTGATTTCCTTACGCAATAAACGAACGGTCTCCTTCATCGCCCTCTGCGCTTTGTCCAGTCTCTCCTCCGTTTGTCTGGGCGGTTCCCCGAGCAAGCTACGCAGCATGTCCATTCCTCACTTCCCGCTAGAAATTGTTCAAATATCGCTCGCCGGCTCATCCTTATAGGATGCACCGGATACGATGAGACATCCGTCATGGAAGACAGAAATTTGGCATTTGGCTAATCTCAGCGATACCTTAATCGGCCGAGACCAATCAACAGATTCATGGCAAATATAGAGCAAAAGCCCGCGAACAGTTCGTGGACTTTTGTTCCTAACAAATATTTTATAATACCACCTACGCGTCGATCCGCTCCCCACTAGCCTTGCTGGAGATCTGTCTGCTGAGCTGCCACGTTCTGACGCTCAAATAACATAGCACTCCAAACAAGGAAGCCAGCACAATAATATGGGCAAGTGAAGTAAATAAGTATACTTCGAAATTGTTCAGAGTGAACACGATACCCGCACCCGTGAACACCTGGATTACGATCAGAACCGTTGCCGCTACGCCCAATTTACGAATTTCCCTGTGATGGGGATGCTTCCAATAAGCCAAATGTCCGACAAGCGCAATTAGTATCAGCAACAGCAAAGCCGCGATACGGTGAATAAACGCGATGCCTGTTCCGCCAGATAAATCTGGAATTAGTTCATTATTGCACAGTGGCCATCCGCTACAGCCTCCGGCTGAATTTGTATGGCTGACATAGGCTCCTATGTATACAACAATATAAGTATATAGTGTGGCAAACCAAGTCAAATTACGAAAACCTTTTGATACCGGATATACATCTGATGGAGAAAACCCTTGACTGGATTTCCTCTCTACTGTCTCTTCAGCACGTATACCGAGTGCTAACATGATCGAACTTGCAAAAGCAATCAGTGAGAAGCCAAAATGCAGCGCCATCACACCAGACGAGGTGGGATAAATCACCGCCATCGCTCCCATAAAAGCTTGTACCATTACAAAAATAAGTGCCAGCAGAGCGTATAACTGGAGATCCTTGCGATTCTTACGGTATAGCCAAAAAGCGACGAACGCTCCTACCGCGAGCAATCCGGCGGCTCCGCTTACGGCACGATGTGAGTATTCAATCATCGATGCAAGCGTATGGGCCGGTACAAATTTCCCGTGGCAAAGCGGCCATTCATTGCCACAGCCGAGTCCCGACTCCGTCTTCGTCACCACACTCCCGCCCAATGTAGCAAGAAACATGACAAAACAGGACAAGTAACTAAGCCATTTCAAATGCTTGGTTTTCAATGGTTCTCACCTGCTATAACAAAGTGTTAGGAAATATTCACAATTCATACCACTTCATTATACCTGATATTCCCTGTGCAATCATAGGGGAACATGACAAAATATTCAAAATAAAACGCGCCACCCGCCATATGAGATGGGGCAGCGCGTTATTTTTAACCTTTTGTTCTATTTGCTGTCCGCCGTATTATGCAGAACGGAATATACATCCAATGCTTTATTCAGGAAATCCTCGATCTCCTCGCGTGATTTACGGAGTTTATTGACGAAGCGAACGAGCTCTCTTCCGTCGGTATAAGCGACAAAGCTAGGAATGCCCATAATGTTCTGCTCCTGACTTACGTCTCCGACCTGATCCACATCCACCTCTACAAGGGTCAATCGACCTTCGTAATTTTGCTCTACTTCTGGCATAAACGGATCCATAAATTTGCAATCTCCGCACCAGTCTGCTTTGAATACAGCTACGATCAAATCGCTGGATTGAATACTAACCTGAAAATCCTCAGCGGAAGTAATTTTTCTCATTGACTTTCATTCCTCTCTAATATCTTGCCTAAGTATCGATGTATCTCTAGTCAACCAAATTGAAGTGTGGAAGTCAAATATTTCGGCCATACTTATAAGAACTACACGACTACTATTGCCTTAGAAAGCGAGGTCCTACCATGACGCAGCAAGTCCCCCCTGATCCGGATAGCATGACCAAAGACGGGCTGAGAAAATTGATTTTTCGTCTACCGTCAGCCATCGGCGAAGCTGTTAAAGACAAGGCTACTCAGTGGTCAAACTCCAACAAGTTAAGGGAAGACCGAATGGCTCTCGACTGGAACGATGCCGTGGTCAACGCTGTTAAAGCGGAAATCGAGGATTTGCTGCGCCGTAAATCTACATTGGGCAGTATCGCAGAGCAATGGACGGAAGCCGAGCTAAAGCTCGCCGAAGAGATCACTGACGCTACCCGCAAGGCGGAAATCAGCAATATCACAAGAAGCGAAGCCTACTGGCTATTCTATGAACAATATCCTGAGCTACATTGGGCCTTTCTGGCTCATATGATGTCGCGCAATACCGGCTGGTGTATGACTGACCTGCAGGGCAGCAGATTAAAGAATGTACTTGATGATGAGAATAAACAGGCCATCTACCGTTTTTTCGAGCGTAGTAATGCGCTTATTTTCCAGGATGCCTACCCGCAGCTTCTACTATATGCCAAGAGCCGCGAGACCGGCCGCAGCCTGTTCCACCTGCTTCCGTACTTCCATGTCTCCCGCTTTATGCAGCCCTTTTGGGAGCGGTTCTGGATCGACCGCAGCAGTCCGCTGCTCACCGTCGGACTTATCATTAATGCGCAGAACTATGTAGAGAAGCAGGTCTTTCGCCATCCGCATTATCAATTATTTATGAACGATGCGGATGAACCGACTCTGATTCAACAGCTCGGCATGAATCATGTTATCTTCCCGCTGCTGGAGAACAGCGGGGATGAAGATGGACTCACGGAACATGAGTCCGTCGCTGATGGGCAAGACTGCCTTGAAACCTGCGAAGTGCACCGGCTAGCCGGTCGCAGCATCGTCAATCTAGGCAGTCTGCCCGACCGCATCGCGTTAGGCAAGAGCCTATACGCGATGCTATTCGGCCTGCGCGCTGTGCACAGCGGCGCGCAGCGCTTCGCCGCGAGCGTGCCGCACACCGGCTCGCGCGCAGACTATTGGCCGGACTTGTTCACGGCCAATCCAGCGCAAGCCCTGCCCCTTGAACAAGGGGCAGGGCTTGCCGATGGCGAGACGCTGCCTGACGGCCAGCGTCTCTATAGCCCCAAGCTGATGGACGCTTGGGGCGATGCCCCCTATGAACCAATCCTGCGTGAGGATTGGTTCAAGGACCCGAGCGCGCTGAATGGAATCAGCGCGCCGCAGCCGCCGTACCTATGCGACATCAGTCGCGAGTACAGGTACGGCATAACAAAGGCGGCACCCCCGGAGGGCGCCGCCGACTAAAACCTTACATTGTTCCGTCTGTACCGGCTGAACCGCGCTGCAGGCGCATAAGTGGTCTGAAGACCTTCTGCAACGCCCGCGGATAAGTCCCAAGCTCTTCCTTGCGAACTACGCGTAGAACGACAAGCAATACTGGATAGAGAGCTACTACTGCGACCCCGACGATACAGCATGTAATAAAGAAGGCTACGCGTCCTGGCATGAAGGCTTCCATACCAATACCAAGCTGATTCAGTCCATAACCGACTCCCGTTAAGGCAATAACGGTAAGCGAGAATCCGACCCAGCGTCCTTCCATAATCGAGAACGGAACAATCTTCTTCATCGAACGCAGATTAAGCAGCGTAATGACGAGGAAGCATAATGCTGTCGCAATAATAATGCCATAAATGCCAAGTAGCGGAGCTAAGGCATAGCTGGCTACGAGCTTGACGATAATTCCAATCATGACGTGCACCATGGATAAAGTTGCCTTGTTGATCCCAAGCAAGATCGAGTTGCTCGTCATCATCGTAATCTGGAAGATCGTTGCAAAAGTAAGCAAAGCCACGATTCCGCTTCCGTCACGTGTACTAAACAGCAATCCATTGACCGAGTAAGCTGCCGTGCCTAGAGCGAGAATAATCGGCATCCCTGTAAGTACGGCGACTTGCATAGCCAAGGTAACCTGCCGCTTCAAGTGCGCCTGGTCCCCGCGGGCAAAGGCTGCCGAAATGATCGGAACAAGCGATTGGCTCAGTGCAATAGCCAGGATCGGCGGAATACCAGCGATCATCTGTGCCCGGTTGCCTAGAATCCCAAGTACATAAGTCGCCTCATTCGGACCAATTTGTCCTGACAAGAGTGGCTTCAGAATCGAGTTATCAATGAAGTTCACTGCGGACACGGTCATCGATGAGATGACGATCGGGATCGACAGCTTGAAGATCTCTGCATAGATGCGACCATAAGACATCCTAACCTGTCCATCTTGTGCCTGAAGTGGCAGCTCAGTACGGTCCTTACGGCGTACCTTCATATTGTAATAGAGCATAACGAGCAGAGCGGCTAAACCGCCTATGACTGCCCCGAAGGTAGCTCCGGCAGCAATCTTCTCTCCCGAATACCCCCAATGATAGAATAGGAAGGCCAAAATAAGACCGGTTCCTACACGAACAAATTGCTCAATAACCTGCGAGATACCGCCAGCAATCATAATGTTCCGACCCTGCAAGTACCCGCGGATAATCGCGATCAGTGGAAATAACAGCAATGCCGGCGCCAGCGCACGGATCGTCACGGCTGTCTCGGGTATTCCCGTGGCTCTAGCGTACATCGGTGCAAAGACATACAAGAGTACGAACATCACGATGCCTGAAATCGCGGCGAACATCAGCCCGGCATGATAGATTCGTCTTGCTTCCATTGGGCGGTTCAGCGCATGACGCTCCGACACCATTTTACTTAGCGTACTAGGTATTCCCGCCGTTGCAATCGTCAACAGCATGAAATAAGCGGCATTCGCCTGAGAGTAGGATGCATTCCCGATATCGCCCAATATATGCTCCAAGGGAACGCGCTGGAACAATCCTAGCACTCTAGCAATCAATGCCGCTCCGGCAAGAATTAACGTGCCTTTGATGAATGATTCTTTCTTAGACAAAAATGATTCCTTCTTTCCAGGATTACTATAAGAGTAATGCGCAATAAATAGTGTGATTAAGCCACCTAAGATTCGATAGGCCTTAATGATCTATATAATTGAACTAATGATTGTATGGATGAAGGCAGCCGGGTGAAATGTTCTTACGATCGCTGTTGTTCGCGGATTTCTTTGATTTATTAAATTCAAACATAGTAGAAATCCACTCACAAAGGCGAACGCTACGCTTCTCCAGAATCATTTCCCCCTCTTGCCTAGTCCTGCCTTTTATTTTTTCAATTTTATATACTTAAGCCCAAATATCTAGCAAAATTTATACAACCCAAATGATGAATATAACAATCATGACAAGCTGGAGGATAATTTTGACCACAAAACTGCTTAATAAGCCTACAACCGAGCCAATTCCTACCTTAAAAGCTCTCTCAATGCTTTCTCCGCGGATCAGTTCCCCGATCATCGCACCAATCAAAGGACCGAGAACAAGACCGAAGGCCGGTATGACAAAGGGACCGATAATGATGCCGATTGTACTAAGCCAGATGGAGAGCTTGCTGCCGCCAAACTTCTTGACGCCCCAAGCCCCGACTGCATAATCTGCCACCATCAGCACAATAACGATCAGCGTCTGTAAAGTCCAGAATACCCATCCGAACGACTCGAACGAGAAGAACCAGCCATATACGAAAAAGGCAAAATAGACAGCAAGCACACCCGGCAAAACAGGATAAACCGCTCCCGCCATCCCTATAGCAAATAGTAGGATGACCAGTATCCAGCCCAGCACTGCCATGCAACGCTCACTCCTCCGTCAAAATATAATCGCGGATAATCAGCGCAATCCCATCATCATTGTTGGAAGCCGTAACAACATCCGCATTTTCCTGAACGGCTATCTGTGCGTTGCCCATCGCTACGCCCAGACCAGACGCTTGGATAACGGCAAGATCGTTCAAGCTATCGCCGATCGCTACTACCTCCGACATTTTAACACCAAGCAGTTCACAAACGGTACGAATTCCGCTTGCTTTATTTATACCAGCAGGATTGATCTCCAAATTATAAGGCGATGAATTGGTAATCTCAAGCCCGCCGATATTTTGCAGCTCTAGCATCAAGGAATGACGAATGTCATGATCCTCGGTATGATATCCGAACTTGAGCCATTGATTTCGCTCCAACAGCTCCGACTCCCAGTTCTGCTCATTATAGTTTCCTTCTACAGCATCCGCCCAGAACCACACATTTTTGTCCCGGGACATTTGATACATTTGAGAGACAATCGCCTTATCGAGTAATTCCCGATGGTAGAGCTCATGAGGAGTACGCCATACTTCACTTCCGTTAACTGTCACCATTGGCGTATCCAAGCCAAGCTGTTCACCGAACGGTACAGCCTCAATAAACCTACGGCCCGTTGACAAGCAAACATGTACTCCGGCCGCCATTGCCTTGCGAATCCATAATTCCGTCTCTGGGGAGATCTGGTGCTGATCCGTAAGTAGTGTACCATCCATATCCAATGCCAGCAATTTATACTTCAACAATTAATCCCCCTATCTGTAAGTGAGTGCTTTTTGAACAACCTCTATAAATTATTGTCTGAAATTCGGGAGTATATAGCCCTCTTAGGAACAACATAACGTCATTTTATCATAATCCTCAACGCTCCACATAGACGCTGCTCACAAGAGACCATATAACCGGCAAATTAGCCAAATTTACCGTGACTCAGGAGTGGCTTCGCCTGGCAGATCGTCCGTATGAATTTCCGAATCCATAACTTACTATAGACATCTATCCACGTTTCCAATCATCTCACTTCGTTGAATAAAACAAAAAAAGAATCTCCCGCAAAAGGAGATTCTCTCTATGTCTATTACATCATTATCCTCAATTTATTCTGCTGCTTGCTTCAAACCGCCAGCCCGTATATGCTGCCGTTTCGTCCAACGGGAGATTAGCCCGTGTGAAGACGAGAACAGGAACGTCAGAACGAACAGAATTCCACATACCGTGATCATTGAACCGGCA
>DASYFA010000020.1:0-3489 GCA_036498705.1 Paenibacillus sp. | reverse complement strand
GTGATAATATTTGCATCAAAGGACAGCCGATGTATTCCGTATAACCAGTTGTAGGGTATCAAGGAGGCAAGATCATGTTCACTGGAATTGTTGAAGAAATCGGTACGATGAAATCGATCAGCCGAAAAGGAGAAGCGATGGTGCTCGGCATTCTGGCTAACCGCATTATGGATGATGTGAAGTTAGGAGACAGCATCTCTGTGAATGGTGTATGCTTGACCGCCACTTCTCTGGAAACTTCCGGTTTTACGGTAGATGTCATGCCGCAAACTTATCGTCATACGAATCTAAGTAATCTGAAGCCTGGCAGTAAGGTGAATTTAGAGCGGGCTATGGCTGCCGGAGGAAGATTCGGCGGACATATTGTACAAGGGCATGTGGATGGGACTGGTACGATTGCAAGCATGCGTCAGGATCAGAATGCAGTCTTCGTCGAGATTGAACCTGTGGAGCCAGCTCTCTTTAAATATATTATTCCTCAAGGCTCCATAACGATCGATGGAATTAGTCTGACGGTCGCCAGCGTCGATGGAGGAAGGTTTATGGTATCGATCATTCCCCATACCTGGAGTGAGACGGTGCTGGCTTTTAAACGAGCGGGAGAGACGGTCAATCTAGAGACGGATGTACTAGGCAAATATGTGGAGCATCTGCTGAGATTTAATCATAGCCCTACTGGTAAACCGCAGAACGGCAATCCTTCAAATGTAGATTTATCATTTCTAGTTGAGAATGGATTCGCTTGAGATCGTTAGGTCAATTTAGGAAGCAGATTGAACAAGCATTTGAAGTTATGTTTCCTGAGAGTCATTTGAAATTTGCAGCTATAGCAGGAGGGGATTCAAATGGAAGATATTCAATTAGATCGGATTGAAGATGCGATATATGATCTAATGCGCGGTAAAGTCATTATCGTGGTCGATGACGAGGATCGGGAGAATGAGGGAGATTTTATAGTGCTGGCTGAGAAAGCGACTCCCGAAGTGATTAATTTTATGATTAAAGAAGGACGCGGTCTTGTCTGCCTGCCGATAACACAAGAGCGGGCGGAAGAGTTAGATCTACAGCCAATGGTGGCACAAAATACGGATAATCACGGGACCGCCTTTACAGTGTCTATTGATCATCAGGATACTACAACGGGTATATCCGCTCATGAACGGTCTCTAACAATTCAGAAGCTGATGGACCCGGCGGCCAAGCCGAACGATTTTCGCCGCCCGGGGCATATGTTCCCGTTAATCGCAAAGAAAGGTGGCGTACTGCGCCGTGCTGGACATACAGAGGCTGCCGTTGATCTCGCCCGTATGTGCGGGGCCTACCCTGCGGGAGTAATTTGCGAAGTGGTCAAGGAAGACGGAACGATGGCGAGATTGCCTGACCTGGTTGAAATCGCCAGAACCTTCGATTTGAAGCTAATCAGTGTCAAGGATCTAATTCATTATCGCAATGAGAAGGAGAAGTTGGTCAATCGAGAGGTAGAAGTGCAGATGCCAACGGATTTCGGTGATTTTAGAGCCGTCGCCTATACGAATGATGTTGATTTCAAAGAGCATGTTGCACTGGTAAAAGGCGATATCGGCGGCGAAGAACCAACTCTGGTACGTGTGCATTCAGAATGTCTTACCGGCGATGTATTTCATTCACACCGTTGTGACTGCGGACCGCAATTCGCAGCGGCACTGCGTCAGATCGAGAAGGAAGGCAGAGGCGTACTGCTTTATATGCGTCAAGAAGGTCGCGGTATTGGCCTTATCAATAAATTGAAAGCCTACAAGCTTCAAGAGCAGGGCTTGGATACCGTGGATGCTAATCTGAAGCTGGGATTCCCACCGGATCTGCGAGATTACGGGATAGGCGCTCAAATTCTAAAGGACTTAGGTATCCGTGAAATCCGTCTCATGACCAATAATCCACGAAAAATTACCGGCCTTGAAGGATATGGCTTGAAAGTGGTCGAGCGCGTACCGATCCAAATGGAGGCCAATGAGGACAATGCCAAATACTTGCATACAAAACAGGCAAGAATGGGACATCTGCTGAAATTTGATGACATTGAGCAGGATGAGTCCTCACAGCAGTAACAATTGTTGGTAAAGAAAATTCCGGGGATGGGCAAGAGGGTTCAACCAATATATCAAATAACATACAACTGAAGGGAATGGATATACATGGCACATGTATTCGAAGGACATTTAGTATCTGAAGGATTAAAATACGCGATCGTAGTTGGACGGTTTAATGAATTCATTACAAGTAAACTGCTAGGTGGGGCGCTCGATGCATTGAAGCGACACGGGGTCAAAGAAGAAGAGATTTATGTAGCTTGGGTTCCGGGAGCATTCGAAATTCCATTCGTTGCCCAGAAATTGGCAGAAAGCGGCAAGTACGATGCAGTAATTACGCTGGGAACCGTCATCCGCGGTTCAACGACGCATTATGATTATGTCTGTAATGAAGTTGCTAAGGGTGTGGCAGCAATCGGCCTGAAGACAGGTATACCAACCATCTTCGGGGTGGTAACAACAGAGAACATTGAGCAGGCCATTGAACGTGCTGGGACGAAGGCGGGCAACAAAGGCTGGGATTCGGCCATGGCGGCAATTGAAATGGCGAACTTGACGAAACAGCTAAAATAGTGCTTATTTAATGTAGTACCCTTTTTAGGGTACTGCATTTTCATTTTATTCGGGATGTTTATGTTACGTAGGCATTTTTATGGGTGGAGGAAGTTCATTGACGACTGTATTATATAAACTGGATGCGTTCGAGGGGCCGCTTGATCTCCTCTTGCATTTGATCGATAAAGCGGAGATCGACATTAATCAGGTCTCGATTAGCGAGATAACCGACCAGTATCTTGAGTATTTACATAACATGCAAGAGCTGGAGCTGGAGGTTACCAGTGAATTTCTCGTCATGGCGGCCACACTGTTGTCGATCAAGAGCAAACAGTTGCTTCCCAAACCGCCTGTGATCGAGCTTGATGAAGATTACGGCTATTATGAAGAGGAAGAGGATCCGCAAGAAGAACTGATCCGGCAACTGATCGAATACCGAAAGTACAAGGGGATTGCTGAGCAGCTGCATGAAATGGAGTGGGAGCGAAGCTTAATTTTCACGAAGGAACCCGAAGACTTAACACCGTTTATGCCAGAAATTCAGGAGAATCCGGTAAAGGGGCTGCATACCCAGGATTTGATTGAAGCTTTTCAGAAAGCGATCCGCAAAGCAGCCAAGCGCAGTGTGGTGGCCCGTATTCATCGGGATGAGATTTCGGTCAAGGACCGGATCAAGGAAGTAGTCTCTGTTCTCGAAGACAGTGGTAAGGGAGGCAGACTGCTATTCTCCAAGTTGTTGCATGAGGAGATGTATCGTCATGAGATTGTCGTTACGTTTCTGGCTATCTTGGAATTAATGAAGATGAAGCAAATCGTTTGTTATCAGAACAAACTATTTGATGATATAGTGATAGAGTGGAGAGGTGAA
>DASYFA010000019.1:0-4118 GCA_036498705.1 Paenibacillus sp. | reverse complement strand
ACAGAAACGCAAAGCTTATCCTTTTCAAGTCATCGAGGGTCAAAAAGGGAAAAATGATGATGACTTGCCGAAGTACCATTAAGAATTTACGTTAATTAGATATTTTAAAAGTTCAATTTCCAGCACCGAAGCTTATGCTTCCGATGTGCGTTTTTTCAAAACGCTTCAGTTGGATGAAACTAGGGTCTGAGGAGCGGAGCTGAACGTTTTCGTAGAAAACGACTTCGTAAAATGCTTGTTTTGGGTACGTGAGTACCGGAGGGCCCGGTTGAATTCAAGATTCGATGCCGAAGTTGCTTCTTGAATAACTTCGTGATCAAAATTGAACTTATTAAATCTCCTTCGTCGCCTGCTGATACTTTTTGAATTGCGCTTCATAATACTGGGTATTCCAGTCTTTGAAGAAGCGCTCCCCGGATCTGAGTCCGGATTCATAAAGCAGCAGGCTTTCTTCTTGTGTGATGTTAAACTGAGTTGTACCCACTCCAAGCGTAGGGATCTTGATTGTCCGGTACCGATTGGTCTGCTCAATGTACCGCTCGTCATGGGCCGACAGCATCGTTGCTACCATAGCTTCCAGCATGGAGAACGGACCTCGAATAATATGGGGCTGGTTGCTGTTCTTGCCAACCATCTGGAAGCCGACCGTCGGAATTCTCTTCTCCCCTGCCCTAAGGCTCTCGCGATCGAACAACCATAATGGAAAATTACTCAATAGACCACCATCGACGATATGGAGAAACTGCTCTGCAAACGTCTTGCCTTTCGCTTCCTTAGGAGGCAGCCTTAATAAGACAGGATCGAAGAAATAGGGAATACTACAGCTCATCCTCACAGCACGTGCCACTTCAAATTCGCTCGGGTTAATGCCGATTTTCTCTAGATCATCCGGCAATACAAGGATTTTACCGCTGGTAATATCCGAAGCGATAATCCTTAGCCGCCCCTTCTCCAGATCGCTGAAGGTCCGTACCTTTTTCCTGAGCAATATTTGCCTGATCCAATCCTCTAATGCCTCGCCTGAGTATAAGCCCTCCTTCAATAGCACCCTCAATGCTGGTCCGATAATCGCTATATTAAAAATAGGAGCCCGCTTTAGAAATTTGCTGAACGACGTCGTTATGATAATCTCTTTCATCTCTTCAGCGTCATAACCTGCCGCGATCAAGGAAGCTACAATAGAACCTGCAGAGGTTCCTGCAACTTTATGAAATTCCTTACCATGGAGCTCTGCCGCCCGGACTGCGCCTGCGAGCGAGATGCCCCTAACGCCTCCTCCTTCAAAAACACCGTTGATCAGCATATAAAAAAGCCCCCATCCCATACATAAGTCTACTGCTTATGTATGATGATGAGGGCTGTTTCTATGTCACCACTTTTTATCACGAAGTAAAAACTTATAAACCATAATATGATTGCAGAAGAGGTATAAGTCCTAACGGATTCTTTCTAAGTTCCTTGGCGCTGAAGAAGATGCTTCCGCGAACTTCTGGTACGCCGCTGTTGTATTTCAATTGATTGATGATTTCCTGGGCACTGTTCCAGCCTGCTTCGGAGGTTCCCAGCTTATATGGAGCATGACCGATATACAATTTCACGGAGCTACCAGCGACCTCCTTCGCCCACCAGTCAACTAATGTATCGTATTTAGCAACATTGAAGCTCAGACTCCAATAAATTTGCGGGGCTACATAATCAATCCAGCCGTTCTGTATCCAAGCTCTTACGTCCGCATAAGTACTGTCATAAGCGGTCATGCCTGCCTTCGTATCCGAACCGGTTGGATCCGTACTCTTGTTGCGCCAGACCCCGAAAGGACTAATGCCGAAGGATACATTTGGCTTCACCTGATGAACACTTCTGCCCAAGTCCTTCACGAACTCGTTGATATTATCACGCCGCCAGTCTCCCTTATCGCTCAAACGCTTGGGATTATACTGTTTAAAAGTGCTATCATCATTGAATGGGCTAGTCTTCGTCTCCCCTGACGGATAGAAATAATCATCCAGATGGACCCCGTCAATATCGTAGCGGTTCACTACTTCCATAATCGCATTGATAACATGTTCACGCGCTTCCGGTATACCTGGGTTGATATACAACTTATTAGCAAACTTCACGATCCATTCCGGATTACTGTTTGCCACATGATTGTTCGCTAGCTTGGATGTATTGGTATCCGTACTTGCCCGGAACGGGTTGAACCAGGCATGGAATTCCATCCCACGACGATGTGTCTCGTCAATCATGAACTGCAGTGGATCATAGCCAGGGTCCTTGCCTGAAACACCTGTTAGATAAGAGCTCCATGGTACGAGATTCGAAGGATAGAACGCATCTCCTGAAGGTCGCACCTGTACGAATACGGCATTGATCCCCATCCCTTGCAGATCATCGAGCAGCTTTACAAAATCCTGTTTCTGCGCTTCTGCCTTTCCAGTTGAGGTACTGCTTGGCCAATCCAGATTATACACCGTAGAAACCCAAGCACCGCGAAGCTCATCACTTGTCTGCGGCGGATTCACAGGCGGCTGCGGATCCTGCCCTTCCTCTCCCGGCTGGACGCCTCCATCATTGGAAGTAAGCGATATTGTCTTTTGTGATTGATTCCAGACTACATCGAGTCCGAGCTGTTCACTGACGAAGCGAAGTGGCACCATGGTGCGTCCCTGTATATTCTCTACGGATACGTCGAGCCCAACCTGGTCTCCGTTCACTTCTGCTACACTATGACCAGTGATTAGCACCAACTTGTTACCGTCCTTCTGAATCGTCGCTGTCTTAGTAGCCTGCGACCAGAGTACGCTGGCTCCCAAGCTTTCGCTTATAACACGAAGCGGAACCATAGTGACATTTTCTTTTGGCTTTAAGTAGGGAGCAGTGTCGCTAGGGAGCAGATCACCGTTCAGATAGATCTGAATAGCGCTGGCTGATGCTGCCTCCGTCCGTGCCGCCCCAGCAAAAGGCCAGGCGATTAATAGAATAAGTAGCGGTATAAACCATGTTCGTAATAATTTCATCTGTTACCTCCGATTGATATGATAGTCGTTCGCGAAGAACCGCTCTTAATTCTAACGCGTATCATAGGGCCGGAGTTGCGGTAAGATGAAAAAATGGTACTAAAGAAACAAAAGACATCTGCCTAAATCAGACAGATGCTAAGGTTACGATTCGGTCAGAATCTCCTGGTGAACTTCACGCAGTTCACGGATCTTGGACTCATCTCGTTTGAAATATTCTACCAGTGATGCGATACAGGTGATCGAGTCCCAACTAAGATGATGCTCAATTCCTTCAACATCCTTATAGATATTGCTGTCATCAACCCCGATCAATTCCAAGAACTCTTCAAGCAGTTGGTGACGATCGACAAGGCGTTTTCCTACTTTCTTGCCTTTATTCGTCAATACCAGACCACGATATTTCTCATAAATTAAATATTCGTCTTTATCCAGTTTTTGAATCATCTTCGTAACGGAAGAAGGATGGACCTCCAAACCTTCCGCGATATCGGAAACCCGTGCGTATCCCTTCTCATCAATGAGCTTATAGATACGCTCCAAATAATCCTCCATACTCGGCGTTGGCATCTGACTACCTCTTTTCCCATGAGTTCACACGGACAGAACCTCTGCCCGTTACTCTGTTAATGATACATGTTATGCTTGTCTATTGGCAAGTGCATACCTCTTGATAGCGTCTTTTCAAGTCTTTTGCAGCCTTCAGCCCGTTTGAAAGCCGATGCAAAAGCCGGGAAGATTGTACACCTCCCCGGCTAATCTAAAAATATGCCTTTAATTAGAAAACCTTCGTGGTCCAGGCTTCACAGTTCCAAACCTCAGTTGCGATATCGCTATAGAATTCCGGTTCATGCGAGATCATTAAAATGCTACCCTTGTATTCTTTGAGCGCTCGCTTGAGCTCGTCTTTCGCATCTACATCCAAGTGATTCGTCGGCTCGTCAAGAACCAATAAATTAGTCTCGTTGTTGATCAGCTTGCACAGGCGAACTTTGGCCTTCTCTCCACCACTAAGCACCGTGATCTTGCTCTCGATATGTTTAGTAGTCAGTCCGCATTTAGCCAATGCGGCGCGTACCTCGAACTGCGTAAACGAAG
>DASYFA010000018.1:0-4207 GCA_036498705.1 Paenibacillus sp. | reverse complement strand
CGTACGCTCCGCTCCTCAGGCCCTAGCTTCATCCAACCTTCTCGGTGCTGAAAATCGAACTTTTTGAACATGCACTAAAAAAGAACAACAGGCCAGCGGCGTAAGCCGACTGGCCTGTTGAATTTAGCTTGAAGAAATTTTCTAATTAGATGAATGTACGGCTTACAATGACCAGCAGGATAAAGAGCACGAGAATAACGCCAGTACTGGTCCAGAGACCCCCGTATCCGCCTCTTTCTTCTTCGACAACTCCACCCATGTACAATTCCCCTTTCTGATTAAGAAGATGATTTATACAATGTAGGGTATGACAATAGCCGCGTATGTGCTTGGGCGAATGTAACGGTTGTCTCTTGAAAAATGTATTTACGCCTGTAGGTCCAGAACACCTTGATAGACCAGATTGAACAAATCCTCGAGATTTTCCTCGCCGATACAAGAAAATGCGATGCGCAGATCGGTATCGCCAAGTGCGATTGTACCTACGCCATACTCGCTAATTAGATGCTGACGCAGTGCTTCGGCATTCACTGTCTTCAGCTTGAGACACATAAAGTATCCGGAGTTGAATGGATAGTAGTCCCATACATCTCCGTAGTCTCCACTATCGAGCAGCATTTTTACCTTATTAGCGCGTCTCTTCATGATTTGGAATTTCTCTGCCTTCTGCGCGTGGAAATCAGGGGATTTGAGCGCTTGAAGAATGAAGGTTTGCGAAGGATGCGACCCGCTGGAGATCGTGGCGCGAATAATGCCTGTCGTCTTTTGCTCCAGTGCAGCAAGAACATCGGCATTATCATTCGCATAAGTAATGAAGCCGACTCTGAAGCCCCATACATACTCTTCTTTCGTTGCTCCGTCCACCTTGATTGGAAGAATACGCGGATGAAGACCGGCAAGCTTGCCGAACAAAGATTCTGTCATCGATTCTTCGAAGAATAGACCAAAGTAGGCGTCGTCCGTGACGGCAACGACATTGATGCCAGCTTCAGCGGCTTCATGGATCGCAGACACGATCTCTTGCCCTTCCTTAGCGCCCGGAGTATAGCCTGTCGGATTGTTCGGGAAGTTGAGGATGACGATCGCCTTGCCTTTGTCTCGTTGCGCCAGTAGGGCCTCGCGAAGACCAGCACTGTTGAACTTCATATCTTCAGTGAAGAGGGGATAATTGATAATCTGGGCATGACGGCGGATACCGAAGGTCAATTCATAGTTCTCCCAATTTTTATCTGGATATATGACGGCGTCGCCCTCATCCACGAACAGATCGGCAACTACACTTAGGCCATGCGTCAGTGCATTCGTAACAATCGGGCTGCTGAAGCTTTTACCGTCCAGCGTAGGATTCTCCTCGATCATCTTCTCACGCCATAGTTTCCGTAATTCCGGTTTGCCTGCAGGTGGTGCATAAGGGTACAAATCCTGCGGTTTATAGGCAGACAGGGTGTCTTGAATAGCGGCAAGATGCATAGGGATACCATTCTCTGTTGCGATGCCGATCGTGGCATTATACTTCTTAGCCCCTGCGGATGCTTCAGCGGATTGGCTCAGGATCCCTTCCTTCGGGAAGAAAATCTCCTTACCCAGCGTAGATAACATGTCGTAAACATAGCCTTGCTGCAAGGTCTGGTTCAACTGCTCTGCAAGTGGACTCAGGCTCATTTTCGTTCCATCCTTCCGATCGATTATTTTTTTTATAGATAAGAGTTCAAACCTCTATAGGTTACATTTTAGACTGCCTTACATTATAACATTTACAACATAAGCCGTCACGATGATTTCCTTCTATTCATTAGGGCGAATAGAACATTCACAAAAGATTTTCAACGGGTATGAAAATGAGTATAATACTGACAAGCAAAAATTATGGGGGAGGGAAGGACATGCTTCACGTTTCACCATCATCTTTTATACTAAAGCCGGCATTTGCCAAAATTGTATGCGAACCAAACTGGAAATGGCGTAAGCGAGATAAAGCGCTGGAGAACTATGATTTGTTCTATGTGTGGAGCGGGGAAGGGAACGTTGTCCTGAACAACCAGTCTATTCAGGTAAGTAAAGGAAGTTGCTTCCTGTTCCGCAAAGGCGATCATCCGACGGCTACACATAACCCACAACGGCCGCTAGTACTTACATATATTCATTTTGACATTGATGAACCCGTTAAAGAGGTTCCTAAATCTTACCGAATGCTAGATAATACTCTCGATTTCGAATATATGCTGTCTCGCTATGTACGCTTGTTCCTTGTGGATGCATACGGAGCTGAGGAGGAGGCCCGCCTGATCCTGAAGCAACTACTCATCTATTTATTGCGCGAGGAACGCGAAGTACCCCGGGAGAAGAAAGTAAGCAATCAGCTGGTTGAGGTCGTTCGTGAGGTGGCCAATTATGTTCTGCAGCACCCCGGACTGCAGCATAAGGTTGAGGATCTGTCCGCAAGGGCCGGATTGTCAGCGCGCTATTTCTCGATTAAATTCAAAGAGATTATCGGAATGTCGGTGCAGTCCTATATCATTAAATGCAGGATTGACCGTGCCCAGCATCTGTTGCTGCATGCAGGTATGAATGTAACCGAGGTGGCTGATGCGCTTGGGTATAGGGACATCTTTTTCTTCAGCCGCCAATTCAAGCAGTATACGGGGAAGAGTCCTTCTGAAATAAGGTGATCCGCGAGGATCAAACAAGAAATAACCTGAGCTACACTCAGGTTATTTCTTGTTTATAGTGCGCCCGGCATGGGCGATAACTTGGCGGTGAAAGTCCGCTACAGGCTTGGCAGTAGGAACTGTTAGCCAAGGGCAAGGGTGTCCGTCGCGAGGCGGAATCTGAAGGAAGCCGGAGGCAAACCCTCGGTCTGACGAACAGAAATCACATAGAAGGCATGATGGGACGGACGAGCTTGCTATACAAAGCAAAGTCCAATACTGCCCGAATCTCATCATGTAAATGTGGCAGATGGATGAGGGGAAGGTTATCGCTCTTACCCGGGGAGGTCTCACAGGCGTAGAGTAGGGAAAAAAAAACCGAAAGACGGAGTAAAGCTTGCTGTGAGAAGTCAGCAGAGGCCATAGTACCGAGAAGTTTTTTTTCGGGAAGGGCTGAACAATCGTAAGTCTCGAGTACTTACAGGAAGGAGAATCGATACGATGAAAGCAGAATACCGAAAGGGCTGCCCGCAGAGGGATAGTGTGGAACACGAAGAGTATGCGGGAGCGCAGAGTATCGAAGCTCGGGAAAGTAGGAAAAGGGACGGTGCAAAGGGCTTGCTGGAAAGGATACTGGACAGAGACAATCTAAACAGAGCCTACAAGCAAGTCAAGCGCAACCACGGAGCGCCGGGAATCGACGGAATGACCATCGAGGCAGCACTGCCGTGGCTGCAGGAAAACAGAGACGAACTCTTGCAAAGCATTCGGGAAGGTCGATATAAGCCGAACCCGGTACGACGCAAAGAAATCCCCAAACCTGACGGAAGCGGAATGAGAAAGCTGGGCATTCCCACGGTAGTGGATCGAGTGATCCAGCAAGCCATTGCCCAGCAACTGCAACCGATATACGAGCCACTTTTCTCGGATGGAAGCTACGGTTACCGCCCGAAACGAAGTGCACAGCAAGCCATCCAAAAGGTGAAAATGTACGCAGAGGAAGGATATGGATACGCGGTAGAAATAGACCTCTCCAAATATTTCGACACACTGAACCATGAACTACTCATGAATCTTCTACGTCAACAAATCGGCGACAAACGAGTCATCGAGCTGATCAAGAGATACTTGAAAAGCGGGGTTATGGAAAACGGAATTCACTACAAAACAGAAGAAGGTTCTCCTCAGGGAGGGCCTTTATCTCCGTTACTAGCAAACCTCTACCTGAACGAATTCGATCAGGAGATGAAAAGCCGAGGAGTCGTCGTGATCCGTTATGCGGATGACATTGTGGTGCTTGCTAAGAGCAAGCGAGCGGCAATGCGACTTATGGAATCATGCCGGAAGTATCTCGAGAACAAACTGAAACTCAAGATGAACGTACAGAAGAGTAAGGTAGTTAGCATAGTGGCTCGGAAACACTTCAAGTTCCTAGGGTTTGCACTCGGAAAGAGAGGAAAGAAAGTATATATTCGCGTACATCAACAATCCCTCGCAAAGGCAAAGAGGAAGCTGAAAGAGCTAACGAGTCGGAGCCAAGGCAGGAAGGTACGAGAGGT
>DASYFA010000017.1:0-3037 GCA_036498705.1 Paenibacillus sp. | reverse complement strand
TGATTATACATCTGCCCCATACGGTTAATCGGCTCCCAGAAGTTTCCCACGTAGTTACTGAACGCGACCAGCAGACCGATAGTCAGTTGGTCGTGCTGAATCAAGTAGGCGCCTAAGAGAAACAGAATAAATGTACCGACCCCGCCGGTAATGTCAATGAGCGGTCCAAACATCTGGTTCATGGCCGAAGCCTTATCCCATGACTTCTTGCTATCGGCATTCATCACATCGAAATAATGAATATTCTCATGCTCTTGTGTATAAGCCTGTGTTACTCTGATCCCTTGAATGGATTCATTCAAGTGGGAATTGATCCGCGAGTTCTTCATCCGCACTTCCTGCCAGGCAATACGGATCTTTTGCCGCAACTTGGTAGAGATCAAGAACATAATCGGAACGGTTATCATCACAGCAAGGCCCAATTTCCAATTGATAAGCAGCAGGATGACGACGATCCCAGCCAACTGAACGCAGTCAATCATCAGATTGACGACCCCGTTCGTGAACAGATCCTGCAAGGAGTTGACGTCATTCGTCACGCGAACCAATACAGAACCAGCCGGACGTTTGTCATAGAAATTGAACGACAACTTCTGGATATGACGGAACAAATCCGAACGGAGATCATAAATGACCCGTTGTCCAATCACATTGGTATATTTAATACGGTAGACCCCTGAAGCCCATTGAATAATGTACAGAACAACCACTAGAGCAGATAAAGTATATAATAGCGTCAAGCTCGGTGAACCTTTTTCCGGAGCAATCGCTTTGTCGATCGCGATACTCGTCAGGAATGGTACGGTAAGCTTCGTAATCGTCCCGAGAACCGTCATCAGAATGACTGGCGGCAGCATTTTCCTCGCATATGGCTTCATATAGCCAAACAACCGGCGGAACTGCTGCCAATCAAATGCTTTATCGATAATATCATCGTCCTGATATACAAACCGATCCTCTATCTTCGTCTTAACCTTGCCCTTCTGCGGGGGCTTCTGCTGCAAAGTCTGTACCTCTGTATTCATGGGTTATGCCTCCCCCCTATTTGCACGTACTTCTACTTTGGCCAAATGATCGGCATATTGAATACGATATACATCTTGATAAGGTCCTGGAATTTGAGTCAGCTCATCATGCGTTCCTCGCTGAACAACACGGCTTTCGTCCAATACAAGAATCTCATCGGCATGTCTGAGCGAAGAGATACGATGAGCGATAATGAAGGTCGTACGCCCGCGCATAACCTCCTGGAAGCCAGCCTGAATCTCCTGTTCAGTCTCCATATCAACCGCACTAGTCGCATCATCAAGAATAAGAATTTTCGGGTTCTTCAGCAGCGCTCGCGCAATCGCAATCCGCTGTTTCTGGCCGCCCGACAGCCCCATACCTCTCTCACCAACAACCGTATCATAGCCGTCAGGCAATTCCATAATGAATTCATGCGCCTTGGCCAACTCTGCTACGCGAATCACTTCCTCCATGGAGACCTCGTTCATCCCGTAGCAGATATTGTTACGAATGCTAGATGAGAACAGGAACGTCTCCTGGAATACAGTGGCGACTTGATGGCGTAGACTCTGCACGCTCACTGTGCGGATATCCTGCCCATCTAGCTTAATGCTTCCCGCATTCACGTCATAAGCACGCATCAACAGCTGTATGATCGTCGATTTACCGGACCCTGTTCCACCAAGGAAGCCGATCACCTTGCCAGGAGTGGCCTCAAAGCTAATATCTTCGACAGCCGGTAATTTATTACCGTAGGCGAACGTCACGTTCTCAAAGGTAACCTCGCCCTTCACATCAGTGGCTGACAGATCGATTGCGTTCTCGATATCCTTTACATCGATTTTTTGATTCAGAATTTCAAGCACCCGCTCTCCGGATGCCTTGGACTGAGTATAGTTGTTGATATGGAACCCAAGTCCCCACATCGGACCGATAATGAACCAAATCAGACTGAAGAAAGCTACCAAATCGCCCAGAGTCAACTGGCCCTTAACAACTAGTGTTCCACCTACGGCCAGCAGAACAGCTACGCTAATCGATGCGAGCAGCTCCATCACTGGAAAGAATTTACTCCATAGTGTCGCCGCAAAGATCTGATTGTTCTTATAGCGCTCATTCCGGTGCGAGAATTTCTCTACTTCATGTGACTCACGTGCGAACGCTTTAACGGTACGTACCCCGGTAATGTTCTCTTGCACCGCTGTCGTCAGTGAACTAAGAGCCTGACGCATCTCCTGGAATGCCGGGTGAATCTTCGATTCAAATTTCAGGGCCACTCCGGCCAGGAACGGTACCGTAATCATAGTAATTAGCGTAAGCTGCCAATGGATCGACATCATCACTGCCATCCCAAAAACGACCATCAGCACGAGGTTCAGTATCTGAGCGAAACCAAAGCCAACAAAGTTCCTAATCGCTTCCAGATCCCCGGTAAGCCGTGACATTAGATCCCCCGTCTTCGCGCGGTCATAATAGCGGAAGGATAGAAACTGCAATTTCTCATAACAAGCATTACGCAGTCGATAAGCCAGATAGTTGCCCAGCCGACCACCAAAGAAGCCGTGTAGAAACTGCATGAATGCTTTGATAACAACTACCAATAAAGCAGTCAGGGCGATGCCCATAACCAGATTATATTGTTGATTCCTGATTACATCGTCAATCAGCTTCCTTAATAGAAGCGGATATACTAGGCCCAGCCCTGTTGTAGCCGCCAGACATAGTATAGATAATATTAAATAGTATCGCCGCTCACGATAATAAATCGAGAGTTGCTTCAGAACCTCCATGTCATTACCTCCAGCAACTTAGGACTTCTCGTAAAAGATAGTTAAAATCCGCCTAAGTCTTTAGCCCATTTGAAATTTTTTAACAATATAATTTGATCTAATGATTGTGCAGAGTGATGTTAGTCAGGTAAAATTGATTCTTCCGACAGTTCTCTTCTCTTACATCTGCTAATTCTGCTTGAGTTCCTCAGTCAAGACGCGCAGCTCGGCTGTAATCTGCAGCCAGTTCTCCGCTTTTT
>DASYFA010000016.1:0-46698 GCA_036498705.1 Paenibacillus sp. | reverse complement strand
ATATTCTAAAGAACCATTTTAGACTATTCAACCTTGGTGAAATGATTCTGGAGAAGCTAAGAGCTTTCTGTAAGAAAGCTGCTTCGGAAGCATATGCTGCGTTCGCCTTTGTGAATGGATTTCTACCTCGTTAGATTCTATGAAATTAAGAAATCCATGAACAACAGCGATCGGAAAAACATTTCACCCGGCTGCCACCATCCTTATAATCATTAGTTCAACTTATATAGTAAACTTCCATTCAATAGCAAGTCCCTTATTTCGATTCGGAAAGCGCGTAGCCTTCGCGCTTTCCGAAATTGTTTAGGAGGATACTTATGACAGCAAAGGCCCGTATTCGGGGAGTCATCATCGTCGGCCTCTTGCCGGCATTGTTCATATTCTCGTTCTTCGTCATCGTTCCAATCCTGTGGTCTGCCTGGTATGGATTCTATGATTGGAAGGGCATCGGAGCGATGAAGTTCATCGGCTTCGGCAATTATATGGAGATTATTCAGGACCCTGTCTTCGCGAAATCACTGCGCAACAATCTCATCGTGGTGGCCGCATCTGTATTCGGACAGGTACCTATTGCTCTCGCCCTGGCTCTAGTGCTGCGGCAGAGCACCATTTTCCAACGAATCATCCGCTCTGTCGTATTTCTGCCAATGGTACTGTCCTCTGTCGTTATCGGTATCATCTGGGGATATATTTATCATCCGCAGATCGGGATTCTCAACTTCCTGCTAGACTGGATCGGACTCGGCACTTGGAAGCAGGCCTGGCTATCGAATCCGAACATATCCATGTATATGCTAGCGATTCCGATCATCTGGAACTTCATCGGTCCCTACATGATCATGTATATCGCTGCCCTACAGAATATCCCGTCGGAGATTGAGGATGCTTCCGCCATTGACGGTGCCAAACCGATGCGAATGCTATTCTCCATCCGGATTCCGATGATCTGGGATACGATCAAAGTAACTATCGTGCTGTGCATATCAGGCAGTCTGAAGACATTCGATCTGATCTATGTCATGACAGGCGGCGGACCGGCTCATTCAACGGAATTGCTTGCTTCCTATATGTACAACAATACATTCAGCATCTATCGCTTCGGCTACGGCAGTGCAATTTCGACTTCGATCATTATCATTAGTATTGTCTTAATCGCCGGCAGCCAGCTTCTCATGAGAAGAAATACAAGGTAAGGAGGCCTGAGCTGATTATGCAAACCCCGGTTGAAATAAAAAATGCATTGCCCGAGCGCCGACCTATTCTCAAAATCAAGATGTCGCGTGGGCTGCTCAATATCCTGTTGACCATCTATGGCTTTGTTACACTCTATCCGCTGGTCTGGCTGTTTCTGAGCGCATTCAAGTCAAATCCGGAATTTTATGAATTTCCGTTTGGTCTGCCAAAGGAGTGGCATCTGGAGAACTTCGCTGATGCCTGGACCGTAGCAAGAATGGGGGTCGCCTTCAAGAACTCCTTCATTGTCACGATCGCTGCCTTGATTCTTACACTAGTATTTGGCGCGATGGCCGCTTTCGTGTTGTCACGATTCAAATTTCGCGGTAGAGCAGCTGCTATGGGTCTCTTCCTGCTAGGCATGCTGATTCCGATCCATAGTACGCTCGTCCCTTTGTTTATTATGATGAAAAAAATACATCTGCTAGATACTTACGGAGCGCTTATTTTCCCATATACCGCCTTTGAGCTGTCTCTAGCTATCTTTGTTACAATCGCGTACATGTCTTCGATCCCAAAGGAAATAGAGGAAGCCGCATTAATCGACGGAACCGGCTACTGGGGCTTCTTCTTCCGCGTCATGCTGCCGCTCTCCGCGCCAGCCTTGGCAACGGTCGGCATTCTTGCTTTCCTGCGCTTCTGGAATGACTTCGCCTTCGCGCTCGTCTTCATCAGTAAGCCAGCGCTGCAGACGCTGCCGCTAAGCCTATCCATGTTTGCTACCGGCTATATGACAGACTACCGTCTCACCTTCGCCGCCCTTACACTAGCCGTCATCCCTACGATTATCGTGTACCTGCTGTTCCAGGAACAGGTCATGAAGGGGATGGTCGCCGGTGCTGTCAAAGGCTAATCTTACGAATACAGCACAGAGCAGCCCGCAGGTCAACATTGACCTACGGGCTGCTCTATTTACGTTCCATAATACATTCGTCTTAAGAGACCGGCGGTTTGAATGGATCAATATCCGTTGCGCTCTGTAATGCATCCAGACTCTTGAATTCGTACCCCTGCCGCCGAGCCTCATCAATGATCGACGCTAAAGCCGCTGTGTTATCTCTTGAGATGGAATGCAGCAGGATAACCGCACCGGGGTGAAGTTGGGATACCACATTTTTATACGCGTAGGCTTCGCCCTTCTGGTCGTTGACATCCCAATCTTTATAAGCGATGGACCAGAAGACATTTTGATACCCCAAGCTTTTCGATACTGCCAAGGTTCGCTCATTGAATATTCCGCGAGGCGGTCGTAAATAATTCATTTCCGACTTACCTGTAACATGTCCCGCTGCTTCCTTGACCCGATCCAGTTCCTGCTTAATCTCTGCATCGGAAATGGTCGTCATATCGGGATGGCTCCACGAATGGTTGCCGACTAAGTGTCCCTCAGCCACCATTCGCTTCATGAGCTCAGGCTGACTTTTGACATAGTGACCCGTTACGAAGAAAATCGCCGGTACTTTCTTGGCTTTAAGCGTGTCCAATATTTTGGCGGTATATCCGTTCTCATACCCGTTATCAAAGGTTAGAAACAGTTCCTTACGGGAAGTATCTCCAAGGAATATAGCTCCGTGCTTATCAACAATCTCCTTGAAGCCCTCTTCATTAATAGAAGGAAGCCGACCGCCTACGCTCTTCTTGAATCCAAAATGAAAGGCCTTATCCGAGAAGGCGCTCGCAGCGGCACCATTATCCCCCCACGGTACGGGACCGAAGAGAAAACAGGCCAGCATCGCCACCATCAGGGCAAATTTCATGGTTCGCTCTCTCCCTCATCATAAGATGTATCGACTCCCCATTAATTTCTGCCTTTTGCCTTAACAATATTCACCCTGTTTATTTCTGCTTCTTCACCGTTGTTTGACCGGATAGTTTACTATGCTTATAGCCATACAAACTGTATACGGACAGTCCGATGACCATCCAGATCATGAAGGCGATCCATGTTATACCTGGCAAACTAATCAATAGATAGCCACAGCTCAAGATGGCAATCAGAGGAATAACCGGAACGAGCGGCACCTTGAAGGAACGCTGTAATTCTGGATGTGTTCTGCGCAAAATGATGATGCCAAGTAATACGGCGATAAAAGCGAACAACGTGCCGATACTTACGAGATCGACGAGTCTGTTTAATGGAATCAGTCCGGGGAACAGAGCAACGATAATCCCAGTAGACCAAATACTTGTCGAAGGCGCTTCTGTCTTCGGATTAAGCCGCGATAATCGTTCTGGCAACAAGCCATCGCGCCCGATCGCGAACAGGAGACGAGATTGCCCGAATAGCAATACGAACAGCACTGTAGTTATACCGACGATTGCACCCAGTGAAATGAACCCTGCCACCCAATCCTGGTGGATGGCCTGCAATGCATAAGCGACTGGATTCTTCACATTCAGCTGCGTATAAGGGACGATCCCGGTTAACACCGCTGTTACGATAATGTAGAGCAGTGAGCAAATAACCAGCGACCAAATGATCCCTAGCGGCATGATCGAGTTGAGCCGTGTTGACTCCTTACCGCCTCTAGAAACAATGAAAGTCAGTAGCAGAACAATAAGGACAGCGGGCAAATCGATATAGGTACCACCCGCAGGATGGAAAGCACTGCTTAGCGCCGGAGGAATATTCAGACCGAAGCCGGACAATAAGCCTTGAAAATAACCTGGCCAACTACTCGCTACCATCGAGGCAGCGAACCCGTACTCAAGAATCAGGTCCCAGCCAAGGATCCAGGCAATCAGTTCACCAAAGGTAGCGTAACTATACATATAGGCGCTTCCGGACACCGGTACCATCGAAGCAAATTCCGCGTAACATAGCGCACAGAATGCACAGATGATTCCGGCCATCACGAGAAATTCATTTATTTTCATAACTATCCTGTTTTTTCATTGTACGAGCACCTTCTTGGCAAAACGAATCCACTCCCGAGCCGAGAAGGATAAATAACGGTCTTCCCGCCAGACAATACCGAGATGCCAAGGAATGACCGGTTGAACCAATTCGATAATTCTCACTCGTCTCTGGTCAATCTCACGGCAGATCGTCTCCGGAAGCAGCGTGATACCAAGACCAACCGCTACCATCTCGCTAATTAAATCCCACTGTGAACTCTCATATACGACACGCGGCTGGAAGCCCACTTTGGCACATTCGGCAATTATCCGGTCATGAAGCGTGAAGTCCTCACGGAACAATACGAAGGAATCCTCGGCAAGCTCATTCAGCTTCACCTCTTGTCGTTCTGCCAGTGGATGGGAAGGATGCACTACGAGATTCAGCTTCTCCTCTACAAACGGAAAGACCGTCAGACCCTCCTGTGTTGCTGGCAATACTACAACTCCGACATCCAGTGCGCCATTGGCAACATCATACTCCACCTTCTTCGCTCCGTCTTCAAAGAGCTGAATCGTGATTTCAGGATAGCGTTCGTGGAATTGACCAATCACCCTCGGGAAGAAATTCGCCCCTACCATAGGAGGCAGTCCAATGCGAATATGTCCTCGCTTCAGATTGCGCAAATCATCCAGCTCCGCCGTTAAATTCTGAAAAGATGCAACGATTAGCTGTGCCTGACTGACGATAATCTGACCTGCGTCCGTCAGTTCAATTCTTTTGCCATTGCGGTTAAACAAGACAACTCCCAGTTCCTCCTCCAGTGATTTAATCGTCTTGCTAATGGTGGGCTGGGTAATATACAGCGCGTCAGCTGCCTTCGTGAAACTCTGATGTCTAGCTACTTCAACAAGATATTGCATCTGTCGTATATCCAAAATAAATCTTCTCCTATCATAGACAAATGGAATGCAGATCATTCTTTATATTCATTTTACTCATGAAAGTAAATGATGTAATATTTTCATTACAGTTACATGAGAACGAATTTAGAAAGGAAATGTATGTCGATGGGTAAGATAAAAAATCTTAGTATCATCATTCTTCAGATCGCAGTTCTATTTTTTATCTCCCTGGCGATGAATTATATAGTGAAATGGCTGCACTTACCGATACCCGGTACAATTCTGGGCATTATAGTTCTGTTCATCCTGCTGAAGACGAATGTGATCAAGCTGAGCTGGATTGAGCAGGGCGCTAACTGGCTATTGGCCGAGCTATTACTATTCTTCATTCCTGCAGCTGTGGGTGTGATGAACTATATGTCCCTACTAGAGCAAGACGGTATCCGGATTCTGCTCGTTGTTATCTCCAGTACTGTGATTGTGATGGCAAGCTCCGGCCTTGTCGCATCGAGAATCTCCAAAAGGAAGGAGCAGAGAGCACAATGATGTTAGGAATTCTGTGGCTTATTATTACTTTAACGATTTATGCTTTATCCAAAAGATTATACAAGGCTTATCCTAGAGTGTATTTCTCGCCTCTTCTGCTTACGCCAATTACGCTAATTATAGGCTTGATGTTAACAAATGTCTCCTTTGAGACCTATAACGGAGGAGGAAAATGGTTGAGCACGATGCTACAACCTGCGACGGTCGCTTTTGCTATTCCTCTGTACAAACATTACAACGTGCTGAAGAAACACGCGATCGAAATATTAGCCAGCGTACTGACCGGCTCCATTGTAGCCATCTCTTCTTCTGCATTGTTCGCCGAATGGCTACATCTGGATCATCAGTTAATCAATAGTCTTGTGCCTCGTTCGGTAACGACTCCAATCGCGATGAGCGTCTCACAGGTCATTGGCGGCGTACCGAATATTACTGCGGTATTCGTTATTATCACTGGTCTGTTGGGCTCCATGATCGGTCCGATCGTCGTAAGAGCATTACGTATTGATGGTGAGGTAGCTCGCGGTGTCCTGCTGGGTACAAGTGCACACGGAACGGGTACTTCCAAAGCTTTCGAACTTAGCTCACTAACAGGCACAATTTCCAGTATATCGATGATTTTGGCAGCCCTGTTTACACTGACTACAGCTCCATTATTAATTACCCTGATCCTCCACTAATTAGGTTCCTCCCAAGTTTTTTTTATATAGATCTCTCTTGATTGACCTTTCCGAATGGAAAGGTCCCTTTTTTATTCAGCGAAAAATATATTTCAACAATGTTCTCTTCCTTCAATATCTATATATGGATCATAAATCCTTTGTGAAATCGTATACATGGTTATTTATTCCTAAAAATTCAAAGAGACACCAAAGTTCATCTCATTTGGTCATATACTTCATCTAAATAAAGCTTTGTTTGTTATATGGTTTAGACATTACAATGAGGTTAGATAAATCGTGAAATTATAAGCAGTTCAAAAAGGCCGATTTTCAGCACCGAGAAGGTTGGATGAAGCTAGGGACTGAGGAGCGGAGTGTACGTAGTTTGTACATGAGCACCGGAAGGCCCGGCTGAATTCAAGATTCGATGCCGAGTTACTTCTTGATTCACTTCGTGATCAAAAGTGGACTTTTTGAATTACCCCTATAAAAGAAAGGTGGAATCATTCATGGCTATTATGCAAGAAAAAGCTGAGCCAGGATTGGAATCAGCAAAGCAGTATGTCAACGAAGTGTATGAAACAGTGAAGAAACGCAATCCGGGAGAGAGTGAATTTCATCAAGCGATCAAGGAAATTCTTGATTCCCTAGTGCCTGTATTTGCGAAGCATGAAAAATACCGCAACAACGCAATTCTTGAGAGAATTGTTGAGCCGGAACGTCTTGTTTCTTTCCGCGTACCATGGGTAGATGACCAAGGCAAAGTTCAAGTTAACCGCGGTTTCCGGGTTCAATTCAACAGCGCTATCGGTCCTTACAAAGGCGGACTTCGCTTCCACCCATCTGTTAATGCCAGTATCATCAAGTTCCTTGGTTTCGAACAAATCTTCAAGAACTCCTTAACTGGCCAACCGATCGGCGGCGGCAAGGGTGGTTCTGACTTCGATCCAAAGGGCAAATCCGATAACGAAGTTATGCGCTTCACGCAAAGCTTCATGACTGAGCTATCCAGATATATCGGTCCAGATACAGACGTTCCTGCCGGTGACATCGGTGTTGGTGCGAGAGAGATCGGTTATATGTTCGGACAATATAAGCGCCTCTGCGGCGGCAATGAAGCTGGCGTTCTGACCGGCAAAGGCTTAACCTATGGCGGCAGCTTGACTCGTACTGAAGCGACAGGCTATGGCCTCGTGTACTTCACAGCTGAGATGCTGAAGTCCAAGGGCGAGAGCTTTGAAGGCAAGACCGTCGTTGTATCCGGCTCCGGTAACGTAGCAATCTATGCTATCGAGAAAGCGACTCAGTTCGGTGCAAAAGTCGTAGCCTGCAGCGACTCTAACGGATACATTTATGACGAGAACGGAATCGATCTTGAGACGGTAAAACGTCTTAAAGAAGTGGAAAGAAAACGGATCAAGGAATACGTTGAGGTTCATCCTTCGGCGCAGTTTGTTGAGGGCTGCGAGAGTATCTGGGATATTCCTTGCGATATCGCACTTCCTTGCGCTACACAAAATGAAATCGATGAAACTGCGGCTAAGACGCTTGTAGCCAACGGCTGTAAGTATGTAGCTGAAGGTGCGAATATGCCTTCTTCCCTCGAAGCCATCGAAGTCTATCTGAACAACGGAGTTTACTTCGGACCAGCCAAAGCTGCTAACGCAGGCGGCGTAGCCGTATCCGCGTTGGAAATGGCGCAGAACAGTGCTAGACTGGCTTGGACATTTGAAGAGGTAGACGCTAAGTTGCAAGATATTATGAAGAACATTTATAACAATAGCGTAAATGCAGCTGTAGAATACGGCCATGAAGGCAATCTAGTCGTCGGCTCCAACATCGCCGGTTTCCTTAAGGTAGCCGACACAATGATCGCCCACGGCGTAGTGTAATAGGTAGTTCAAAAAGTCCGCCTTTGATCACCGCCTGACACATCCCTGATTTCTAGACATCCGTCAAAGAGATCAGGGATTTTCTTTAAGAGCTTAATCGTGCGCTATAACAAGCTATATAAGTTGAACTAAAGAAAGGACAGGGAATAGGCAAGAGGGTGAAATGATTCTGAAGAAGCGAAGCGTTCGCCTTTGTGAGCGGATTTCAACTATGCTTGAATTTATAAGATCAAGAAATCCGCGAACAACAGCGATCGTAAGAACATTTCACCCGGCTGCCTTCATCCTTTCAATCATTAGTTCGACTTATATTTCAAGAAAAAAGCTCTGACACAGACTTACGTCTATATCAGAGCTTCATTTATATTAGTCAGATCTATGTCTAGCGATTAGTAAGCCAAAGTATCCAGAGATTTAATGTGAGCCAAGTAACGCATATTGCTGGCTTCCTTCATCAGTGTTGCCGGTAATCCACGCAGCTCGGTGTTGTTACCGCCGATGGTAGCAACAGCGTCCTTACGGCCCAAGCTAGCTAGCGTACCAGAGTTCACTGGATGGAATTCTTCAAGATGCTTGCCGATGATTGTCGCATAGAGGTTGTAGCCAACCAATTCACCCATTTGCCAAGCGTTCTGAGCCGTAGGGGCATATGGACGTCCATCAGGGCCAAAGCTTACAGCACTGTCGCCAACGACGAATACATCTTGATGGGAAGTAGATTGCAAGAACTCATTAACGGTAGCACGGCCACGATTCACTTCAAGTCCCGATTCTCCTACGAGTGGGTTGCCTTGAACTCCGCCAGTCCATACAAAGGTGTTGGCGGTAATCTTCGAGCCATCTTTCAAATCGATCACATTGCCTTCTACATTGGTAACAGGAAGGCCAGTCAAGAACTTCACGCCGCGTGCTTCAAGACTAGCTGTAGCGCGCTCGATCAGTACATCTGGCAATACCGGAAGAATCTTAGGACCTGCTTCAACGAGGGACAGATTGATTTTCTTAGGATCAACCCCGTATTTCTTAGCAAGCGCAGGGATGCCGTCTGCGATCTCACCAACCAGTTCGACCCCAGTCAGACCGCCGCCGCCGATCAGAATCGTCGCATCAGCTTCGTTCTTCGTCTTCGCGTATTCCGCAATTTTACTTTCGATATGACGGTGGATGCGGTTAGCATCATCCGCAGATTTCAGTACCATGCTGTATTTATCCAGCCCAGGAATTCCGAAATAAGCGGTCACACTACCCAGACCAACTACGAGTGAGTCATAGCTGAGAGTAGTTCCGTCAGACAGCTTCACTTCTTTATTGTCTACGGACAATTTCTCAACTTTGGCGATGCGAAGATCGATATCTTTTCCTTTGAATACCTTCTCCAAAGGCAATGCAACTGCGCGTTCAGAGATATTACCTGCTGCCAGACGATGCAGCTCAGTAATAATCTGATGAGTAGGGAACTGATTGATCACAGTGATCCGTGCTTCTGATTTTTGCAAATATTTGCGAACGGTCAAAGCGCTAAGAACACCGCCATAACCGGCACCTAAGATGACAATATGTTTTGACATGACTCCGTCCTCCGTTCATGCATTAGTTAATATTTTGGACTCGCATTTATATGAATACTATTTCTGATTATTACGTTCTCCGGCGACTTGCAAATAAGCATTAAAGAAACGGAAGATCTTCTGAGCTTCAGGATCCTTAACCATTTTGAGCAGACCAAAAAGACCGATAACCTCTTGGCTCGCATCTGCACGATCCTTGGCTTCGATCACATTGGCAGCCATATGCTTCACCTTGTCCTTAACCGGTCCCACCATCTCTGTGATAGCCCCAACCGTATCATTCTTGAGGATCTCATCTGTAGATACAGATTTAGCAAAATCATACGATTTCGTCATTACATTAACGAGCTCGGTCAACTTTGGAAGCTGCTGCACCAGGGCTGTCAATGATTCCTGAACTTCAGGGGTTAACAGTTGATCAATAATATCCCGTCCACCTTGGTTGGACGATACTGTCTCTTGTTCAGACTTCGTTTCTGTGATCGCTTCTGACATAGCTGATTCTCCTTTGCAATAAGCAACAACGCTTGAAATTTGGAAGGTTTAGAGGCCCCCATAGCCTTTCTCGCTTAAATAAAGTTAGTGAAAAACTGAACAACTTCTCACACTTGAACACCCATAATTAATTTTACCACATTTTCAACAAAAAAAGTCATTAAGTTATGAACTTAATGACAAATATCACAGCGTTTATTTAGAGTTAACAAATTGGACAAACATCACACTCTAATATTAGGTAATCTATCCATTTCACTTCACTTCACTTCATAACTGCTCTCGAACCCGAACATAGCGGAATTGTTCTTCAGGAACTCATAGAACAGCTTCTCTGTCGGAGGCAACTCGCGATTGGCAGGAATAATGACTCCGACATCCCTCGTAACAACCGGTTCAATAACCGGTAAAGTAATAATCGTGGAAGCGATATGCTCGTTCAAAGCGATCTCCGGCAGAATGGTCAGACCCATCCCTGCTCCTACCAAACCCTTAATCGCGTCCAGATCATCTCCTTCAAAAGCGACCTTCGGCTTGAAACCCAGATTAGAGCAGGCATTCACAACGATCTCCCTTAGGATGAAGCCTTCTGGGAACAGTACGAAATAATCGTCCTTTAGTTCGTTAAGACGGATCACACTCTTCTCGGCCAATCGGTGTTTCGCCGGTAGCATAGCGACGAATTTCTCCTGGAACAGAACCTCGCTCTTTATCATCGGTTCATGCTGTGGCACTGGCCCCATAATCGCCAGATTCATATCGCCCTGAATGACCGATTCCACAAGCTCCTTGTAGGAGCCATGCTGCAATTGGAAATGGACTGCAGGATAGCGATCACGGAAAGCCGAGACCACTTTCGGAATCATCTGCGCTGCCAAACTGCTGGGGAATCCGATGCGAACCGTACCGCGTTCTGGATCCAGAAATTCATTGATCTCCTGCTGGGCATTATCAATGACCTTCATTAATTGTTCCATATGGGACAAAAATAACCGTCCGATCGGCGTCAACTTCACCTTACGTCCCTCATGAATAAACAGATTAACTCCAAGCTCTGATTCCAGCTTGAAGATTTGCCGGCTTACTGCAGACTGCGATACATGCAGCACATAAGAGGCTTCAGTCACATGTTCAAGCTTCGCTACCTCGATGAAATATTGAATCTGTCTCAGTTCCAAATCCCTTCACCTCCAAATTTCTGGCGGTCATTCTCCATGTATATCATTCATGTCTCAGGTTTCATGAGAGTGGATAATATCCCTTGAGTATAATTAATCACCATTATATCGGCTATCCGCTGCTAGTGAAAGCTATATACGAAAACCCTGTAAAAACGGTTTGCCCTCAACTAAAAATATCTAATTTTTACCTGATTTTTAAACTTCTTCATATAGAAATTAGTGGGGTTTATTACAAATTATTGATCTATCTGCCCTGTTCAGTTAGTCTGTTGGCAAAAGGTCCGTTTACTCACATGAGATTGTCAGCTCATGTTGTTCCCATCGCAAAGGCTTGGGCCTTTCACAATCCGACCCGTGATGAAGACAAGCTAGTATTTGATGAAAGAAGGTGAAGCAAAAGACTGTAATTTATCGCCCTTATGAGAATCATACACCATCTATCTTCCAAATTAATCGAATCGGGAGGTTTTCAAGTTGGGGAATAACAGATTGCTCAGAGGTTTTCCTATTTTACTACTTTCTATCATCATTGCAGGAGCTTCCTTTATTGAAATCCCATCAAAGGCAAACGCCGCACCAAACGAAGCCTATGTGTGGAATAAAGCTGTGACTGGAGGTGGAGGCGGATTTGTACCCGGCATCATTTTTAATTCATCCGAACCCGATCTGATCTATGCCAGAACCGATATCGGAGGTGCCTATCGCTGGAATCCGGCCGATAACAGCTGGATCCAGCTGTTAGATTGGGTAGGCTTCGAGGAATGGGGCAAGACCGGCGTCGACGCTCTAGCCACAGACCCAGTAGACCCGAACCGTGTTTATTTAGCTGTAGGAACCTATACGAACAGCTGGGATCCAAACAACGGTAGCATATTACGTTCTACCGATCGTGGTAAGACATGGCAGAGCGCGAGCCTGCCCTTCAAGGTTGGCGGTAATATGCCAGGACGCTCAATGGGAGAGCGGCTTGTCATTGACCCTAATAAGAACAACATTCTCTATTTCGGTGCAAGAAGCGGGAATGGACTTTGGCGGAGTACCGACTACGGAGCTACCTGGAGCAAAGTGACCAGCTTCCCAAATCCGGGAACCTACGTGGAGGATCCTAGTAACGAATATCAGAGCGACATCGTCGGTCTGGCCTGGATCGCCTTCGATCCATCCACCGGGTCTACCAACCAGACGACCCAGAGTATTTATGTCGGGGTCGCCGACAAGAATCAAAGCGTATACCACAGTTCCGATGGTGGTATTACCTGGTCAGCTGTACCCGGACAGCCTACAGGCTACCTTCCCCACCATGGCGTCATTTCAGCTAACGGGCATTTATACATTTCTTACAGCAATGGGGCAGGTCCCTATGATGGGACCAAAGGGCAGGTCTGGAAGCTGAACCTCTCTACGGGGGCATGGACAAATATTAGTCCCGTATCCAGCACCAGCGATGACAATTACTATGGGTATGGCGGGCTGGCTGTTGATGCTCAGCATCCGAATACAATTATGGTGGCTACGCTAAACTCCTGGTGGCCGGACGCGATCATCTTCCGCAGCACCGATGGAGGTTCAACTTGGACTAGAATTTGGGACTGGAACGGCTATCCTGACCGCACGCTTAGGTACACGCAGGATATTTCTGCAGCTCCCTGGCTGACTTTTGGCACGAACCCATCTCCGCCTGAAATTACGCCAAAATTGGGTTGGATGATCGGCGATCTGGAGATCGATCCGTTCAACTCCAACCGGATGATGTACGGAACAGGAGCTACCATCTACGGAACGAACAATCTGACCGATTGGGATCTAGGGAAGAAGATTAATCTAAGCGTTACGGCCAAGGGAATCGAGGAAACTGCTGTTATCGATTTGATCAGTCCTCCTTCGGGCGCCCATCTGATCAGTGGGCTTGGCGACGTTACCGGCTTCCGGCATGACAATCTGACACAAGCCCCGGCCAAAATGATGACTAACCCGAACAGCACAACGGATATCGATTATGCCGAGCTTGATCCAAGCTATATCGTCCGCGTAGGCACAGCGGATAAATCGGCAGATCCGAACGCGAAGTCCATCGGCTTTTCCCGTGATGGCGGAAGCAATTGGTATGCGGGTAATAGTGAGCCCTCTGGAACGGCCGGCGGTGGAAAGATCGCTCTATCTGCCAGCGGCGACTCCCTCGTCTGGAGCACTTCTGATAAAGGCGTATTTTACTCTAAAAATAACGGGAACTCCTGGACGGCGAGCACCGGTATACCAGCAGGCGCCAAGATCGCTTCCGACCGTGTGAATTCAAACAAATTCTACGCTTGGTCAGCCGGGAAGTTCTATATCAGCACAAACGGCGGTGCTTCCTTCATCCAAACCTCCACCTCCGGGCTTCCTGTTGAAGGAGATCTGGACTTCAAAGCCATGCCAGGCGTGGAAGGCGATATTTGGTTGGCTGGCGGAAACCAAACTAGTGGAATCTACGGATTATGGCATTCTACCAACTCCGGCTCATCCTTCACCAAGCTGGCTAATGTTCAAGAGGCCAACGTAATCGGCTTCGGCAAGGCCACGCCGGGAAGCAGCTATATGGCACTTTACACTAGCGCTAAAATCGATGGAATACGCGGCATTTTCCGCTCTAATGACGCGGGAGCGAGCTGGGTTAGAATCAATGATAACCAGCATCAATATGCGTCCACCAACTCGGCCATTACCGGAGATCCGAGAATTTACGGCCGCGTCTACATCGGAACTAATGGGCTGGGTATCGTATACGGTGATGCTCTGAGTGAACCGAATCCGAGCGTAAATTCGGAAATCACACCAACCTCCGCTACTTTCGACAAAAAGATCGGGAATCAAGCTAACATTCCGGTATCGATGACTTTGAACGGCAACACGCTTAGTAAGATAACAAACGGAACGGCTACTCTCGTCCAAGGAACGGATTATACCGTCTCGGGATCTACAGTTACAATCCTTAGCAGCTATCTTGCCGCACAGCCACTCGGTACGGTTAATTTGACCTTCCAGTTCAGTGCGGGCGCTAACGGGACACTATCTGTAACAGTTACCGACAGTTCCGCAGTCAATTCGGAGATTAGTCCGACAAGTGCTTCCTTTGATAAGAAGCTCGGAAATCAGGCTAATATTCCAGTGTCGATAACTTTAAACGGCAACACGCTTAGCAAGATAACGAACGGAACGGCTGCTCTCGTCCAAGGAACGAATTATACCGTCTCGGGATCTACTGTTACAATCCTTAGCAGTTATCTTGCCGCACAGCCGCTCGGTACAGTTAACCTAACCTTCCAGTTCAGTGCGGGAGCCACAAAGGTTCTTAGTGTTGATGTCATTGATACCACTTCAACTACTAGCGACAATATCCAGGTGCAAATGTATAACAGCTCAGTTATTTCCAACGTGAATACGATCAGTCCAAGAATCAAATTGACCAATACCAGTACTAATGCAATCAATTTATCCGACGTTAAGCTTCGCTACTACTACACCATTGATGGAGAGAAACCGCAGAACTTCTTCTGTGACTGGTCCCAGGTCGGGAGCAGCAATGTCACTGGCAGCTTTGTGAAGATGACTACCGCTAAACCAGGCGCTGACTATTATGCCGAATTCGGGTTCACCAGCGGAGCCGGCAGCCTCGCCGCCGGTCAAAGCATCGACCTGCAGATCCGTCTCTCCAAGTCAGATTGGACCAACTACAATCAAAGCGATGATTACTCCTTCAATCCAATAGCATCCACTTATCAAGACAGCCCGAAGCTCACTGGATACGTCAGTGGACAGCTTGTCTGGGGAGTAGAGCCGTAAGAGGTTGTTCAAAAAGTCCACTACCCGTTTCAAATTAAAAAAGGTCGAGTCCAGGTTTAAACTTGCCTGGTGCTCGACCTTTTGTATACTGCCATTTCTAACGGAAACTACAAGCGTTATTTGGGCAAAAAGCAGTCTTAATAGCGGCCTATATTTCCGTTAGCGGCCCCATAGCATTATTCGCCAATACGAATCGGCCGATCCAAATGATACAGGTTACTGTATCGTGGCTCGCGCTCCATCAATTCAGCATGAGTCCCGCGCATGATGATACGACCATGCTCCATGAATATGATCTCATCCATCTGTTCCGCACCAACCAGGTGATGTGTCACCCAGATCAGCGATTTGCCAGCTGTCGCTTGAAAAATCGTAGACAGCAGCGCCCGCTCAGTCCGAGGATCCAGCCCTACCGTAGGCTCATCAAGAATGAGTACAGGTGTATTCTGCAGTAACACCCGAGCCAGCGCGATACGCTGTCGCTCCCCACCCGAGAAGCGCTGTCCCGTCTCGCGCATCGGCGTATTCATCCCTTCCGGAAGTGAAGCGATCAATTCACCCATTCGCGCCTGTTCAGCGGCGCGCAGAATTTCTTCCTCGCTGGCCTCCGGACGACCAAGCAAAATATTGTTCGCTACTGTTGTATCGAACAGATGAGGGCTTTGATTCAATACGGAGATCAGTCTTGGAATCTCCTCGCCATAATCCACGGCTGCTCGATCATTAATCATGACCGAACCATCCGTCGGAGCCAGAGCCCCCTGGATCAGCTTCAGCAACGTCGATTTACCTGCACCGCTACGGCCAATCACGGCAATCCGCTTGCCTTGAGGTATATCAATGGATACGCCATCCACGGAATTGGCTCCCTCTTCTTCGTAAGCAAATTTAACATGCTCCAGCCTCAAGTGGGCTCGCTGATCCGGTCCCGAAGGATTCCCCTCGCTACTCTCCACTATGGCTCCCACGCCCACGGGAACTTGAGCCGGATCGGAATCGACGGCAGAACCGTGAATTGATTGGCTCGGCCTATTCTTCGAAATTCCCCCTAAGCCGACGTTCCCTTTACCCTCGATCCGCACCAGACGATCCAGCGACTCTTTATACTCTGGCATTCTCTCCACCGCATCTGCCACCGGTAGAAAGGCATCTGCCAGTGGGAATACGACCAGGACGAAAGAAGCAATCAAGGTAGGCGCGATATGTCCGGCTTCCGCCTGACCGCTGGACCAATAAATCATGGCAACTACAGCGAGGCCAATAACAAGCTGCCCAATCAGCCCTCTCCATCTCGACCAGACATGCAGCTTGCGCTCCTTGTTGGCAACGATCGCTTCAGCCCGTTCATAATCGGCTAGAAAATCATGATGCCGACCGCTGATGACCCAATCACCGATTCCCATAACCGCATCTGTCAGCTGCTGATAGAGTCCGTTGCGCTCGCGTTTGACTTCAGCATTCGTTCTCTGCGTCAGTTTCAGAGAGATATAAGGAAGCACAACAATAAGAATTAATATATACAGAGCGGCCAAGAGAGCAAACACCACATCAAATACCCCCAGACCCACAACGACAGCAGCATACAAGACAATGGCTATTAGGCTCGGGAACACAGTGCGGATATATACATTCTGAAGCTGTTCAATGTCATCGGCTAGCGCTCCGAGAATGTCGCCTGTCCGGTAGCGGGAACGGATGAACAGAGCCTGCGGCTCCAATACACGGTACAAACGCACCCGCATACGTGACAAAATACGCAACACCGCATCATGCCCAACCAATCGCTCCACATAATGGATGACAGACCGTCCGATGCCGAATGCCCGTACACCGACGATAGGCACATACACAAGCAGAACATTGTAAGGCATTGTAGATGATTTCGTGATCAGGTAACCCGAAGTGAACATTAGCATTGAAGCGGATAGAAGGGTCAGGACCCCCAGAATCAAGTACAAAGCAAAGCGGCCACTATAGAGGCGAAAATACGGCGTGATCCAACCTTTTTCCGAAAGATTATCCTTCATCATATCCCTCCTGCTGCGAAACCATCAGTTGATAGAAAGCTCCCTTGCCTTCTATCAATTGTTCTGGTGTGCCGTACTCTGCAATACAACCGTTCTCCATAACGACAACACGGTCCATATCCTGCATCCAATGCAGACGATGTGTGGCCAAAATGACCAATTTATGTTCAAACAGAGGGAGCATCGTCTCCTTCAGTTCATATTCGGTCTCGATATCCAGATGAGCCGTTGGCTCATCGAGTAGAATAATCGGCCGCTCACTGAGCAAGGCCCGGGCCAATGCTACGCGTTGCTCCTGGCCTCCGCTAAGCGGCCTTCCCCCGCCGCCAATCGACTCATCCATCCCAAGCGGCAAGCTAGTGATCAGGCTTCCGAGTCCAGCCGCTTCAGCCGCCTTGGCCGCATCCTCTATAGACGCTTCTGGCCTGTTGAAGCGGATATTATCCGCCAAGCTGCTGCTGAAGATATACGGCTTCTGCGGAATATACGTAATTAAGTCCCTCCACCCGGAGGCACCAAGATCTCCTAATGTACAGCCATTAAGCTCAAATGTCCCAGAGGTAGGACGTAAAAACCCGCCCAGAACATCAATCAGCGTTGATTTACCAGCTCCGCTCTCGCCGATAATACCTATTTTGCCTATGCCTCTGAATGTCACACTAACGTCATCCAGAGATGCGCGGCCCGCCTCTTCATACTTCAAACCAATCGAATGGAGAATCAGCTGGCTCTCTGGCTTCCAGCTAAAATTGGCATCTGCAGGGACAACCGCTACTTTGGCGGATTCCTGCTCCGCTTCATTAATAATGCTCTCCATCGCTTCTCCAGCTTCCTTGCCATCCAGCGTTGCATGATAATCCGCACCCACCATGCGCACAGGTAGGAAGTATTCCGGAGCGAGAATTAGCACCGTCAAGCCGGTTAACAATGTCATTCGCCCATCGATGAGCCTAAGTCCAAGGCTTACGGCAACCGAAGCAACCGACAGCATGGTAAAGAAATCGAGCGCGAATGAAGATAGAAACGCTACACGAAGCGTCCGCATCGTCGCCGAGCGATAAGAATTGCTAACCCGATCGATCGAATCTATATGCGTTCTGCTGCGCCCAAGGAACTTGAGCGTCTCCAGCCCACGCAGCGAATCTACGAAATGGTTCGATAACATCCGATAAGACTCCCACTGACGATCCATCTGCTTGCGGGCTGCAAGCCCAATCAGAATCATAAAGATAATCAGAATCGGCATCGTCACGGTTAGGATAATCCCAGAGGTCATATCCAATGTAAATACATAGGCCAGGATCAGAATCGGTGTAATTCCTGTAGCCAACATCCGTGGCAGGAATAGCTCCAAATATTTACGGAACTTGGCGACCCCCTCAAGGATCAATGTCACCAAGTTACCTGTCCCTTCGCGGCCGACAAACCGCGGCCCAAGCTCGAACAGCTTGGACAGCACACGTTCCCGTAGAGAACTACCAGTCTCCTCAGCAAAGCGGAAGGCAAGCTTCTGTTCACCCAGTCCGCATAACTGCCGCACCAGAAAAGCAAACAGGAACAAACCGACTGTTCCGGCCTGTTCCTGCAGCTTGGCGCCGGCAAACAGAGCGGATACCGCCTCCGCAAGCCATTTTGCCTGCAATATAATCGCTATCGTCTGAATAAAGGTCAAGCCGGCCATTAAGCATAAGACCGGCTTGATTCCTTTGAACTTCATTAGTCCCTTACCCATTAGTATTCCAAATGCTCCTTCTCATGAACACGCTTATGGAAAACGAAATAACTCCAAATTTGATAACCCAATACGAATGGAAGCAGCGACAATGCCACGATCGTCATGACCTTCAACGAATAGTTCCCGGAAGATGCGTTATAGACCGTCAGCGAGAAAGCCTCGCTGATCGAGCTGACCATTACGCGCGGGAATAAACCAACGAATACGCCGGAGATCGAGAGAGCAATCAATGTCCCTGTCATGCCGAACGCCCAACCGTCTCTCTGCTTGGAGATGAACCATCCAGCCAAGAGGAAGGCAACGAGGCCAACGACAGCGAGCAGGGTAAGCGGCAAGCCGCGAACTTCAAATACATCTGTCTGGAAGTAAGTCATGACTGCAAAGATCACGAACAACGCAGCCAGCGGAATCAACATGGTCTTAGCCAGCTTACGAGCCCGCTTCTGCAGATCCCCTGTTGTCCGCAACGAAGCGAACAGCAGACCATGTACCAAACATAGCACAACTACAGTAATTCCGCCAACCAGCGTATACAGGTTGACCATATCGAATAAACCGGCCTTCATCTCCATATCACCGTCGATCGGCAAGCCCTTAATCAAACCGGAGAATACGACGCCGAGCAGGAACGGAGGCAGCAGACTACCGAGGAAAATCGACATATCCCAAGCATTCTTCCATTTGGTGTTATCGACCTTGCCGCGGAATTCAAACGCTACGCCACGGGCGATGAGTGCGAGCAGTAATACGACCAGCGGAGTATAGTAGCCGCTGAACATCGTCGCATACCAGTTCGGAAATGCCGCGAACATTGCACCGCCGGCTGTAAGCAGCCAGACTTCGTTAGCATCCCAGAATGGACCGATCGAATTAATCAGAACCCGGCGTTCCATATCATTCTTGGCCAGAAAACGGGTACTCATACCAATGCCGAAGTCAAAGCCCTCCAGGAAGAAAAAGCCGATGAACAATACGGCGACCAATACAAACCAAAGCTCACTAAGAGACATGGTATCCCTCCTTAGAGAATGGATCGATCGAATGGCTATCGTCTATACCCTCAGCATAAGGGCCTTTTTTAATAACCTTCACGAACAGATAGACCATCGAAATAGCAAGTACAGTGAAAATAGCGGTAAATGCGATCAGCGAGAACAGAAGCTGTCCCGAAGTTACGCTAGGCGAGACGCTGTCCTGTGTCTGCATTAACCCGAATACCGTCCACGGCTGACGACCGAACTCTGTCATAACCCAACCTGCCGTGTTTGCGATAAATGGAAGCGAAATCGACCATAGCATAAATCTATAGAACCAAGTATTTTTATTATCCAGTTTTTTGCGCCATGCCAGATATGCTCCGTATAGTGACAGCACGATCATCAACGATCCTGCCGCTACCATGATGCGGAAGCTCCAGAATGTGGTACGCACTGGTGGAATGTAATCCCCAGGGCCATATGTTTGTTCATACTCCGCTTGCAACTCGTTCATCCCTTTAACTTCACCGGAGAAGCTACTGTAAGACAGGAAGCTGAGCAAATACGGAATTTGAATTTCAAAAGAATTTTCACCCGTTTTCGGGTTAATGTGAGCATACACCGTCCATGGAGCAGGGTCACCACTCTTACCCCACAATCCCTCGGAAGCAGCCATCTTCATAGGCTGAGTCTTAACCAGATACTGAGCTTGTTGGTGACCGTACAGAGCTGTTCCTAAGGAAGTGATCAACCCGACGATAACAGCAAGCTTTAATGATCTCTTGAAGAAATCAACATCTTTACGACGCAACAGCTTATAAGCACTTATGCCTGCAATCAGGAAAGCGGCTGTTGAAAATGCACCCAACACGGTGTGAGGGAATTCAACCAACAACTGACCATTGGTGATCAAGGCGAAGAAATCATTCATTTCTGCACGTCCATTGTTCATTTCAAAACCAACCGGATGTTGCATAAATGAGTTAGCTGCCAGAATCCAGAAGGCCGATACAGTCGTTCCAATTGCGACGAGCCATATGCAGAGCAAATGAACTCGCTTCGACAATCTATCCCACCCGAAAATCCAAAGTCCGAGGAAGGTGGACTCCATAAAGAAGGCAAATAAAGCTTCCACCGCAAGCGGTGCACCAAATACGTCACCGACAAAACGTGAATAATCGGACCAGTTCATTCCAAACTGGAATTCTTGAATAATCCCGGTAACAACACCTACAGCAAAGTTAATGAGGAACAGCTTGCCCCAGAATTTTGCCATGCGCTTGTATTCTTCTTTGCCCTTGACTACGTACATCGTCTCCATGATCGCGATCAGGAGAGCCAGACCGATAGACAACGGAACGAAGAAGAAGTGAAAAATTGTCGTCACCGCAAACTGAAGTCGTGCAAGCACTAACGGATCCATAATTTTTCTTCCCTACTTTCTTTCATTCAATTTTAACTAATGTGAATTCTATCACGGAAAAATGAAAGTGAACGTTCAAAATTTAATAATTTTGTGACGAGAATCACATGATAAATATCACAAAGATAATTTTATCGCGTAAACGCAGTAACGGCGCGGGTTTTGGGACTCTCTCCCAAATTGTGAAACTTTTTTGTCTGAACATAATTGCTCTTGCAATGCGATTCATAAAGGACGGTTTTCAGCACCGAAGCTTATGCTTCCGATGTGCGTTTCTTCAAAACGCTTCAGTTGGATGAGTCTACTTCTTGATTCACTTCGTAATCAAAAGCGGACTAATAAAAACGGGTGAATCAAGCTATACAAGCTCTCTTCACCCGACTCATCCTCAGCATTTACAAGAGGTTATTCAAAACTATTCTATACCCGTCCTGCGAATAAATCTGCCAAATAACTTACGGTTCGGGTGCCATACGAAGAAGTTAAGCACAATCAACAGTAGCGTGTATATATACACCCCATAATGGATTTGAGTCATAACCAAGTGTAGAACTCCAAATCCCCCCAGCAACAGCATTAATGGAAGGGTCTTCATTCCTTCACTTTGTACTGCTTCAAATGGTCGTGAGAAGGGTAAATTGTTATTCAGGAAGAAACAACAAATCGCTGTATACAACAACAGCCCCAGTCCAGCCGTAATCAAACCTGGAATAATGACGATCCCGAATATGAAGCAAAATATGACGCATTGTAAAATGAACAACGGCATGATCAAGCGGACAAACGCTGCGATTAAAGTCCCTCTGTATACTTGCACATAGTCGCTGATCGGCAATGCCTTATATATCCAAGAAGCTTTATATTTGCTGGAGTACTGCAGCATCATAATAATTGTTGAGATCATCGCTCCTGAAAAATAAATAAACAGATATTTCTCTGTCCCCCGAAGCTCTGAGATCCCGCTCCCCATCCCGGGGCCTAATAGAAATATAAACGGGAAAATGATCGAGAATCCGAGCATAGGATACACTTTCAGTTTAAAATCCCGTTCGTTTCCCATCATGGACCAAGCCAAGCGGAAGAATCCGCGCTCCTGCGGACTTGGACAAAATATACGAGACAGCCAATAAGGCAGCCGTCCTCTTCCCCTAGCAGGTCGTCCGCCGGGATCAGCCAGCTTCTGCAAGTGGCGTTCCATCGAAGGCATTAGCCGGACATAGATTATGAATGCAAGGACCGGGAGAATGAGACCGGACAAGGAGAATACCGTGAAGATCAAATCCCCGTTGCGATGAAGCACACTCTCGAACGGCGCCGCGAACCATACCGGTATGATATAGAACTGATACCATTTCGGCTGAAAATTTACATGCATATCGATAAGATTAAACATTCGGGATAACAATTGATACCCTATTGTCATTCCGATCGTGAGTCCAATCTGAACATAATTGATAATATCCTTCAGCTTCTCGCCATCGAAAAATTTAAGCACGGTTAGATAGATCAGCGCGGTGAGAGCTACGATAAGCAAATCCATAAAGATCAGTTCGATTACGAATATCAGAAAAAATAATATCCCGTGCTTAATCAACGCGGTAACGAGTGGTATGGAGGCAATCGCCCCCGTCAACATCAGCAAATAAATACAAACATGCAACGCCTTGGCCATCGCCAATGTCCGACGATGAACTGGCTTGGTCGCCAGTATATTACGATCCCGAATATCTAGCAGTACAGATGAAAAGTCAGAAATCAGTGAAGTCATGATGATAAACATCAGTACACCAAAGGTCAGGCTCATCTGAAAAAAGTAATCATCACCCATCCACATGAAAACGGAGCATAACGCACCATAAATAGCGTAGATCCATAGCGAACGCACAAATTGATTCCGCTCGTCCATGGCCGAACTATCGCTCGACTGCTTCGACTTGCCTACAATCGTGGGTACTCTCCGGGCGTCCATCGTCAACTTCACTTGTAAGATACGTCTCATGACAGGATAATCGATGCTTAGCCGAGTGAATATACCTTGGAAGCGATCAAGTAGTCGCAGGAACCTTGGCTCATACATCCGCTTCACCTCTCACAATAGCTACGAATTGCTCTGCGATCTGCTTGTGCTCATTAAAGCCGGTCAATTGATTGAAGATTTGCTCCAGCGACCCCTCTTGACTCTTCCCCTTCAGCTCTTCAAAGCTGCCGTCCGCAACAACTCGTCCGCCGTCGAGCAGAATAATACGGTTGCTGATCTTCTCCACCACGTCCATCATATGTGAGGAGTAAAAGATCGTCTTTCCCGACGCCGCCAGCAAAGCCAAAATTTCCTTCACCACCATAACACTGTTAGCGTCAAGACCGCTGAGTGGCTCATCCAGAAATAGAATATCCGGATTGTGCAGCAGGCTGGATATAATCAGCACCTTCTGTTTCATCCCTTTAGAGAATGATGCGATGCGCTGATTGAACACCTGCTCTAGTCCAAAGCGGTCCATCAACCTGCGCGCCTTATACTCGGCCTCATCCAGAGATAACCCATACAACTCGCCAATAAAGGTCAAATATTCCCTAGCCGTTAACGTATCGTACATCTCTGCGATTTCTGGAACATAACCGATTCTTCTTTTATACTCTACATCCCCAGTGTCAGGGCTCTGGCCCATAATGCTGATATCGCCGGAATATTCGCCTACAAGGCCAAGCATGATCTTCACCGTCGTGCTCTTCCCTGCGCCATTCGGCCCAATATACCCGATAATTTGCCCAGGGTAGACATCCAGATCGACCCCGTTAAGTACGTAACGATCCCCGTAGCGCTTACGTAAATCCCGAATAGTTATGATTGGCTTTCCACTGTTCATCATTTCAGCTCCTTAAACCGGATTGGAGGATAGCTCCACTTCAGTAGTTAGTTTGAATATATGTTTTTGTTCCAATATACCATGACTTCGGAAGGTTTCGTAGGATCGAAAATAGCATTATTCAGTTACCGATAGGAGGATATACAGCAAAAAAACCGCCGACAATTATCGGCGGTTCTTCTCGATTCTAATATCGATTCATTAATTCAATATATTCTACCTGTATTATTTCCCCTGTTGTCATCGGAATAGCATTTTATAACTAATAAATCGCTATTGGCCCATAAGGACCATCGATAATTTCTATTTTCGTTTCAAAAATATCTGTCAAAACTTCTGGATCCATAACCTCTTCTACTGTTCCAAAAGCGGCAATTTGTCCATCTTTCATAGCACAAATTCTATCAGAATATTTGGCTGCAAAATTGATATCATGCATTACCGTTAGAATTGTTCTTCCAAATTCATTAGCAGCATGCCTCAAATGCTCCATCATTTGAACAGAGCGAGCAACATCCAGATTGTTCAGAGGCTCGTCCAAAAGGACGTATTCCGTCTCTTGGCACAACACCATTGCTACATATGCCCTTTGCCTTTGGCCACCAGAAAGCTCATCTAAATATCTATTTTCCAGATCAGTCAAGTCTAAAAAATCGATATATTTAGAGATAATAGCCTCATCCTCTTTAGTTAATCTTCCCTTTGAATAAGGAAAACGTCCAAACCCAGCTAGTTGCCTAACAGTAAGCTTCGTTACAAAATGATTTTCTTGTCGCAAAATAGTTAAAATTTTCGCTAAGTCTTTTGATTTAGATTCAGAAACATCCATATTTGCCACCTGAATTTGTCCTTCGTCCATATCCAAAAGTCTTCCGATCATCAAAAGTGTCGTGGACTTTCCAGCGCCATTTGGCCCAATTAAAGAAGTAAGACCCGCTTTGGGTATTTCAATATTCAAAGGTCCTATATTTACCTCATTAGTATACAACTTTCTAACATTATCAATTTTTATCATAAAGCCCTCTTCCTTAAGACTACAATTAGAAATGTTATTCCACCAAACAGTTCGATAATAACTGAAACTACACCTTGAGCATTGAATATATGGTACATAAAAAAGTATGCAGCCGTTATTATCAGAAATCCGATAGCAAAAGCCATTGGAAAAATATATTTGTGATCATACGTTGGTGCTGCTAGATAACTCAAAGTTGCAACTAAAAATCCGTAGAAAGTAAGTGGTCCAACTAAAGCCGTTGAAATGGACATCAAAATAGCAACTAATACAAGAGTATAAATTACGCCAAATTTATGATTAACTCCCAAAGAAGGGGAGACATCTTTCCCAAGTGACAATACATTTAATTTCTTGGAATAAGCAAAAATAAGGAATGCTACAATGATTACAATCGGAATTGCAATAGGGAAATAGCCAGCATCGGCATTATTGACAGAAGCAAACAATCTTGCCTGTAAAATATCAAACTCAGACGGCGCAAGAAGTCTTCTCATAAAAGATGATACAGACTTCAGCCCAATACCAATAATAATTCCAACCAAAAGCATAATTTGTAAATTTCCATACTTTCCAGAAAGCAACCATCCATATAGTATCAAAGAAAGCAAAACCATAAGGACAACTTGAAATACGAATGATCCAACACCAGTAAAACTTATAAATGCACTAACACCAAAGAAAAACATTGTACTAGTATGAATTGCTGAGTAAAGTGATTCAAAACCTAAAAGTGAAGGAGTTATAATCCTATTATTCGTAATCGATTGGAAAGCAACGGTCGCCAAACTCTGACAAATTGCTGCAATAATCATTGCACCAAGCGCTACCATCCTTCTTTTAACAACTGGAATAAAAGAAGGAGAATCTACTGGAACTGGATTGTTATAGACCAAAAGTCCATACGCTGAAAGAATGCCCAAAGCAATCAATGTTATCAGCAAAATCCAATAACGTTTTTCTTCCTTCTTAGAACGAAAAGCTCTAGCTGATCTATTTTTATTGTGAAGGCTAGGATTGATTTTGACATTTTCTTTATTGCTATATTCTAATGTGCTCATCTTAGCCTCCGTTGTCTCAATAAAATAACAATAAATACGACTGCTCCCACTGTTCCAAGTATTAAAGAGACAGGTACTTCAAAAGGCATTATAATTGTTCGAGAAATAATGTCACAAACCGTTATAGTACCCATTCCCAACACACATACCCAAGGCAAATTACTCCTCAGATCATCTCCTCTATACATTGAAACAATATTGGGTACAATTAACCCTAAAAAAGGTAAATTCCCAATAACAGCTGCAACAATTCCAACTGCAACAGAAATAAGACCAGTACCAAGAAGAACGATCCTATTATAATTTACTCCAAGACTTGTTGAAACATCTTCCCCTAGTCCAGCTATAGTCAACCGATCAGCAAACATAAAAATAAGAAAAGTAACGATAATAATGAACCATAAATATTCATATCTCCCAACTTGGACCGGTGCAAAAGAACCTACAAACCAAGTTTCAATATTTTGCGTCATTTGAAAAACGAGGCCAACAAAAGTAGAAACTGCAGAAATAATTGCTCCAAGCATCATTCCAATAATCGGAACAATTAAAGACGAACGAAGTCTAACTCTTCTTAAAAACAAAAAGAAAATCATCGTTCCTATAAAAGAAAAAATGATTGCACCAGTCATTCTTAGAACTAAAGATGGTGCAGGAAATAATATATAAACAAGTAGAAGTCCCAAACCTGACCATTCAATTGTTCCTGTTGTGGTAGGTTCGACTAAACGATTCTGTGTAATAAGTTGCATTACGAGTCCTGCCATTGACATTGCAGCTCCAGTAAGCATTAGTGCAGCTGTTCTTGGAACACGAGTTATGAAAAACATATCCATTCCATCCTCTTGTCCCTTTATATCATAAGCTCCAGTAAACAGTGATATAATTCCTAAAATAATAACAACTATAATCGCTAATATAAAAGGTTTAGTCCATATCTTATTGTGGTTATAAAGCTGGGGCTGAGAATTATTCTCAACCCCGGCAATTATATTTTTCGGCACTATGGTTATACTCCTTTAAACTACTTAGCTAAAGTATTTGCAAGGTTTTGAAATAACTCTATAAAAGTTTGGATGGATTCATTTGTGTAAGTGTCATTTGGTGCATAAACAATCTGCCCTTTAGAAAGAGCAGTTACGTTTTTAAGAGCAGGTGAATTATCAATAACATCCTGAGCAGGAACGGCATCAGTTGTAGAAGATACTGCAGCATCACGATCTAGTACGAAAAGCCAATCAGGATTACTTTGTGCAATAGCTTCAACAGAAATATCATCACCTTTATGATCTGAAGAAGCATTTTTAATTTCTAATGCTGGTTTCCATCCAAAAATATCATACATCGGTCCCCAAACACGTCCAAAATGAGGAGCTGAAAAGCCAATATTCCCACCAGAAACTTCAACACCCATAACTGTATCCGATCCATTATAGGCAGACTTAGCATCTTCAATAGCTTTATCGAAATCAGCTACCAATTGTTTAGCCTCTTCATTTTTATCAAAAATTTTTCCCAAAGAGATTGTAGAATCCTTAAGTCCATTTACTAAGTTTTCTCCCGGTGTAGCAGCTTTCTCAGAAACATCAAAATTAAGATCAATAACAGCTGCATTTGGCACTAATTTTTTTATCTCTTCATAAAATCCGGCAAATCTTTGACCGACAATTACAAGTTCAGGGTCTGCAGCTGCTATAATTTCAAGATTTGGTTCGCGATGATTTCCAATATTTTGAACCGAATCATCCTTTACATATGGTGAATCCGCAGGCATTACATCCTTTGGAGCAGCCGCTAATTTAATTCCCCAATCAGCTAAAGTTTCAAAAGTTCTACTATCCAAAGCAATTACATTCTTTGGGTTTACAGGAACAGTAACAGTTCCATGAGCATCAGTGATTTCCACCGTGGAAGGTTTTTCAGGTTGATTCGACGCAGTAGGTTGATTCGATGCGGCAGGTTTATTATTTGAATTCGAGCAAGCTGATAAGACCAAAGCAAAAATGGCAAGCATGGCAACCGTTAATTTAAAGTAATTAGATTTTCTCATATATCCTCCTAAGATATAAGCTTAATAGACAAGCAAATTATTGAATTAATGAAATTAATATCTATATTATATTTTTATGTGCTTATTCAGTTGGCCGCTGACGAGAGCGATTAAGCTGATCAAGGCAGCGCCGAAAACCAACGTCTTATGGCGGTAAGTATTTAACCCTTACTTCCCTTCCCCTGGCCTGGAGGAAGTCAAAGTTGATGCTGCCGGCAAGACAGACGGATTTGGTAAATCAAGAATGATAATCATTATCAATTAACCAAATTATACTGTCATCTTTTTCACATTGTCAACCATTTAAAATTTTTCGGATCTATTGTGGGAACGTATGTTTTCTATTACAATTCTAATAGGTAAAATAAGGGACGTACTGAACATCAGATGACGCTCCTACCATGATGTCTATATTTGAGAGGAGCGTCGCGATGGCCGAGATTCAATCCTCCCCTGCTTCAATCACAGGACGCAAACGGCGTGCTTGGGGAGATTATTACGAGATGTTAGGGAAATATGTACTGCCGCACCGTAAGCTTTTGTTCTGGCTCACCCTACTGCTGATCTTTTCGATCGGACTCCAACTTATTAATCCACAAATTATCCGCTATTTCATTGATGCTGCCCAAGGACAGGGAAGCTTGTACAATCTGTACTATGCCGCAGCCCTATTTATCGGCTTCTCGTTATTTCAGCAGATCGTGTCAGTATGCGCCACGTATTTCAGTGAGAATCTGGGCTGGACGACAACTAACCAACTCAGAGCCGATCTAGTGGAACACTGCCTCGGGCTCGATATGTCGTTTCATAAGACACACACTTCAGGTTCGCTTATAGAGCGGGTCGATGGCGACGTGAACGCGCTGGCGAACTTCTTCTCCAGCTTCATCATTCACCTACTGGGCAATATCGTGCTGATGCTAGGAATCCTGCTGCTCCTGTTCCGCGAGAATATTTGGATTGGCATGGCAATGTGCCTGTTCGTCGTAAGTGCCATGTTCGTGATTCAGAAGATCCGCAAATTCACGGTCCCTGTCTGGACACGCTGGAGGAGCTTAAACGCAGAGTTCTACGGTTTCATCGGCGAGCAGCTCGAAGGCACTGAGGATACACGGGCCAATGGTGCGGCGGGCTATGTAATGGATCGCTTCTATAATCTCTCCCGTCGGATGCTGCCCGTGCGGGTTCGTGCCTTTATGGGGTTCTGCATGATGTGGAGCACAACCATACTCGTGTTCACACTTGGAAACGCTACCGCCTTTGTTATCTGTTATTACCTTTGGAAGCAAGGAGAACTCTCCATAGGCTCCGTATATCTCGTATTCTACTACACTGAGCTACTAGCGAAGCCGATTGAGAAGATCCGTACCCAGCTTGAGGACTTGCAAAAAGCTGATGCCAGCCTTGTCCGCGTCCGAGAGCTGTTAAATACACAATCTAAAATCACAGACGGTCCAGGCGCACCTCTACCGCAGACCCCACTAAGCGTCGAATTTGAAGGTCTTACCTTCTCCTATGAGGAGGGTATTGAACCCACGTTGCATCAGCTTAATTTCCATCTGGAACCTGGCCAAACAATGGGGCTACTTGGACGGACGGGAAGCGGCAAGACGACGATTGCCCGTATGTTGCTTCGCTTCTATGATCCGCAAGAAGGATGTATCAAGCTGTCTGGTATCGATATAAAAGATTGCAAGCTGCATGAATTAAGACAGGGAGTTGCGATGGTGACGCAAAACATTGAAATCATGGAAGGGACCGTGAGGGATAATCTCACCCTGTTCGATACTGCAATTCAGGATGAGGCCATTGTGTCCGTTCTAGAAGAGCTGGGTCTTAAGGAATGGTATGCAGCTCTACCGGATGGCCTGGATACTTCACTAGCTTCTGGTGGCGGCAGCTTATCAGCAGGAGAAGCTCAACTGCTCGCCTTTGCCCGGGTATTTCTTACGAATCCCGGACTGGTCATCTTGGATGAAGCGTCATCCCGCCTTGATCCATTAACGGAGAATCGAATTGAAGCGGCTATCAGCAAGCTGCTTGAGGAGCGAACTTGCATCATAATCGCGCATCGCTTAACCACCGTACAACGTGCGGATCAAATCCTTATTCTTGATAACGGCCGGATTCTCGAGAAGGGCGAGCGCAGAGAACTAGCCGCCAATCCCGACTCTCGGTTCAGCCGCATGCTGGCCGTTGGATTTGAGGAGGTGCTGGCATGAAGACGCGTCATTTTTTCTGGAGATTGGTAACCTACCGCCCTATCCTCTACCTGACGAACCTATTGATGTGGACGATCGTGCATATGATTCCGTTGGTGCCGGGGCTAGCTACTAAGGCCTTCTTCGACCAGTTAGAAGGTAATGTCTCCTTTCCTTACGGCGTATGGGGAATTATAGCCCTGCTTGTTAGCGCAGCACTAGTAAGAATTATGTTTATTGCGCTCGGATTTCTGACGGATGTACGATTCCGTTTTCGTATTGGAATGCTTATGCGCCGCAACCTGCTAGCGCACGTATTGAAACAACCTGGAGCCCGGGCCATTCCTTGCTCACCAGGTGAAGGAATCAGTAACTTCCGCGATGATATCGATCAAACGGAGGAAGCGGTAAGCTGGTCGGTAGATGGATTCGGCCTGGCTGGGTTTGCGGTCGTTGCCAGCTTTATTCTCATATCTATCGATGCGCAGATGACCTTTTTCGTATTCGTTCCGCTTATTATGGTCGTCTGTACGGCCCAAGTGGCAACTTCTCGAATACAGAAATACCGAGCAGCCAGCCGGGAGGCTACGGCGAAGGTCACAGGCTCGATCAGTGAAATGTTCAGCAATGTTCAGGCTATTCAAGTAGCCGGCGCAGAGGCACGGATCGTCGAGCGGTTTATTAAGCTTAGCGATAAGCGCAGAAAGACAATGGTTAAGGATAAGCTGATCACGGAAGCTTTATCCTCTATCTTTACCAATTCGGTCAATCTTGGAACTGGCCTGATTCTTATCCTGGCCGGTTACAAAATGCGCAGTGGAGCATTTACGGTTGGCGACTTGTCCTTATTTATTTATTATTTGACCTTCGTAACCCAACTCATCGGTAATTTAGGCAACTTCATGACGTTCTACAAGCAGATGGGAATTAGTTTTGGACGGCTCAAAAATATGCTGCAAGGCACTCATGCTTCTGTGCTGACCAAACCCGCATATATAGGCATTGGCAGCGATCAAGAAAGAGAAGCTGATTCAGCGTCCTACCTTACCTTGAACGAGACGAGCGGTGGAATAAACCAAGCTGATTTCGAGTCGCTTCAGCATTTAGAGACACGGCAGCTGACATACCGCTATCCTGAGACAGGACGCGGTATTCATAATATTGATCTTAACCTAGCCCGCGGTTCATTTACGGTCATTACGGGCATGATCGGTTCAGGCAAGACGACCCTTGTCCGTTCCCTGCTCGGATTATTACCGGCTGAATCCGGGAAAATCGTCTGGAATGGACATACGGTATCTAATCCGGCCGACTTCTTCGTTCCTCCGTATAGCGCTTATACTTCGCAAATTCCGCGCTTGTACAGTGATAAGCTGAAGCACAATATTCTGCTTGGCGAACCAGAGGTCGCGGATACATTACAACGATCAATCTATACTGCGGTCATGGAGAACGATATCAACCATCTTCAAGATGGTCTCGATACGATGGTCGGCCCGCGCGGGGTCAAACTGTCGGGCGGTCAAGCCCAGCGAACGGCGACCGCACGTATGTTAGCGCGAGACGCTCAACTCTATGTGTTCGACGACTTGTCGAGCGCGCTTGATGTGGAGACGGAACGTATCCTGTGGGAGCGTATTTTCCGCGAAAGAAGTGAGGCCACCTACTTAGTTGTCTCTCACCGCAAAGCGGCGCTTACCCATGCCGATCATATCATCGTGCTTAAGGATGGGATGATCGAAGCGGAGGGTACCGTCGATTCTTTACTTGATACGAGTCAAAGCTTCCGTGAGCTTTGGTATGGCGAGAGTACGGAGAATGAAGATACTACGACAACCTTTCAGGATGAAAAGCGATCGATTGAGGCATAGTAAATTTGATACTGATCTTTCGAATATGCGAATCAGGGAGGATCTTTCAAATGGATAATACGCATGAATTTGTGGAGAAGCTGCATGATAAGCAAGCTAAGAATGAGGCTAACAAACGACGCAATGGTAATGGGAATCCTGAAGGGCGGCTTTCCAGCAAGAGACATGGTACTCAGAAATAAAGATCATTGAAAGTAACAAGGAGCCGTCCTCGCAGTTGAGCTGCAAGAACGGCTCTTTTAATGCTGGGCCAATTAACCCCGGTATTTGTCGGTCCCAGAAATAAAATCGTCTGGAACCCCTTCTCCGCGCTTGGAATGGTTCTTAATCTGGCTTAGGCGTCCAGCACCGCCCTCCCCACCGTTTCCGGTGGTTGCATTCTGTCCGTTGCTGCTACCATTGCCCGCTTGCTTACCTCGCTTCGCCACGCCGCGATTCACCTCCAAATTGGTTGGCTGAAAATCATCAATCGTTTGTTAGCGTCTGCTGTGAGGTAAGTTTTTATGCGGAAATCCTGACAGTTCTATTCCTTAATTGTCACCGTAACCGGAGAGTACTCAGCAATGACCGTTTGTCCGTGAACGGATACGCTGCCTTCTGGTGAAATGTCCTTCTCAGTCATAATTCCGAGTGCGATCGTGAAGCGGTTGAACTTGATCGGAACACCACTTTCCCGGCGTACTTCTGTCCCGTTGAGATAGAAGATAACTTCATCCTCGGCACGGTTATAAGTGATTTTATAGGTATTAAATTCACGTGCCTTGAAGTTCGTATCCTCCTTGAACACGCAGAAATACTTGGTCTTGTCACTATCCGGCACCTTGACTCCCGGGAACGGCAACACCGCGTACACGCTCGCATATTTATCATTACCAGCGAAGAAATCGAGCGCGGCACCGGTCGTGAAGTCAAGCAAGTTCAGCGACACATAGCCATCATATAGATCTCCAGGTACCGTATTCTGCGTACGAGCGCGAATTTGCAATTCGAAGCTAATCTCGCCCTCTTCGGGAACGACGACATCCTCAACTGAATAATACATATGCTTGGCATTATCGAGAATTTGGATTTGATTGTTCTGTCTGCTAAGCGGTGCACGTACATATAGAATCCCATTGCGTACGATCACAACCGCCTCAGGCTCACGGTATTCCCAGAACGAACCGTCGGGTAGCGGGAATCCGCCCATTTTCCAGACTTGTCCTTCGTTTAAGATCGTATGAAAATCACCAAATATTTTTTGTTCTTCCATTATATTCATCTCACTTTCTCTTAGTGTGTGTTCAAAAAGTACGGTTTTCAGCACCGAGAAGGTTGGATGAAGCTAGGGTCTGAGGAGCGGAGCGTACGTTTTGGGTACGTGAGCACCGGAAGACCCGGCTGAATTCAAGATTCGATGTCGAATTTGCTCTCAGTGTTACTTCGTGATCAAAAGCGGACTTTTTGAACAACCTCTCTTAGGAATTATTGAATAATACCTTGAATTAACAACGTTACGATCATAATCAAGCCACAGCGGACCGATGCTTTCTGAGAAGCCCCCATCAGCGGCAAATATGCCCTGGATGGATTATGCTCCTTCAGCCTACCGTATACCCGGTATAGCGGAACCGCCGTTATTAGACCAATCAATGAATAGAGCGGTAGGATTCGTAGTACAACACAGAGTACCAGTGAAGCATAAGCGAGTAACAGTAACATTTTGGAGAAGGCCAAAGCCCGTTTCTCTCCCCATACGACGACCAATGTATTCTTGCCGGCCTGCTTGTCCGCTTGCCAGTGAAGGAAATGATGATTAAACAACAGAAGTGTCGTCAGAATACCGATCGGCAGCGACAGCAGGGCTGAGCGAAAGCTCAAGTCGCCTGTCTGCACGTAATATGAGCCCATAATAGGCAGAACGCCGAAAGAGAGTAGGATTGCCAGCTCGCTAAGTCCTTTTCCCCTATACCCGAACTGGATTGGGGGTGCCACATAATAATAAGCGATCAGGCCTCCCAGTGCTGAGAAGACGAGTATAGGCCAGCCGCTGAATATGCTGAGTACAACGCCGCAAAGCACAGCCAAGCCTAACAATGACCAAGTGATGATAGCGAAGCTCTTCTCGGACATCGTACCGTTGTCGAGATATCCCGAATTCGTCGAGATCACCTCTGGAGTGCTGTTGGCCGCTGTATCAGCGCCACTACGATAATCCCATAGATCATTAATCATGTTCGAGAACAGATGCGCCGCACCTGCACCGATTAATGTAATTATAAAAAGTACCGGATGAAATACTCCCTCCCACACATAGGCTCCAAGCACTCCAAGGAATACGGGAACCAACATGACGGGAATAACTTTGAACCGTGAAGCTTTCTTGAATCTTGTCCATACGCTAACCAGCTACTCCACGCTCCTTTCATGGTTGTATATGTGATATGTGATATTTATCACTATTCATTATACACCTTTTCATGAAGAGGGATAGTGGAAAAATACTTCACCTAGCAACTGGACTAAAGTCTAGATTTTTACTTCCCCCGAGACCGAAGAAAGGCATGAACTTTTATGTTACGATGTTACCAGATATGTTGAACTAGTAACTGTACGGATGAAGGCAGCCGGGTGAAATGTTCTTCCGATCGCTGTTGCTCACAGATTTCTTGATTTATTAGAATCCAACTAAGTGGAAATCCGTTCACAAAGGCGAACGCTTCGCTTCTCCAGAATCATTTCTCCCTTTTGCCAATTCCCTGCCCTTCTTTAGTTCAACACCAAAACGATGAAAGTTTTGAAAGGACGGAAATAAATGAATAAGAAATCATGGTTTGGACCGGTCCTGATTTTGCTGGGACTATACCTGCTCTTCTTCCGAAGAGAAGCAATCAGCGCCGGTACCCTGTTCGGAACATTCTGGCCGACGATGTTCGTGCTCCCCATCGGTCTGTTCTTCCACTGGATGTACTTCTCTGTAACCAGCCGCAGAGCAACCGGACTACTAATCCCTGGCGGCATTTTGTTCACCGTAGGACTTGTCTGCCAAATCTCCACTCTGTTCGATAGCTGGCAGTATTTATGGCCAGGCTTCATCCTTGCTCCGGCTGTTGGATTATTCGAATTCTATTGGTTCGGTAACCGCAACAAGTACCTACTCATCCCGATTAACATTCTGGCCGGTCTCTCCTTGCTGTTCTTCGCAGTCTTCTCTCTAGGGGCACTGTACAACCGTATGATCTTCGGACAACCAGTATTAGCCATCGCCCTCGTCGTCATCGGCGCTGGAATTATGATTGCACCAAAAAAGCGGATCTAGTTGATCCGCTTTTTTTATTTCTTACTTTACTGAGATATGAGGATCGCCACAGCAAGAACTACAATCCTCGCCCCACTCATCATCATGAAATTTTTGACCGCGAGTCCGAACGTATCCTTCTTGGTCTGGAGCTTGGTGAACTGCCCGATATTTCTATTGATCGGAATCAGGATTAATAAGGTCAGCAGACAGAGCAGCGGGTTGACGCCCAGGAAGATCAGAACGATCAGATCGATGAAAGATGCGTAATACATCAGCCTGAACAGCAATAATGCATTGGCTCTGCCGATATAGACCGGAAGCGTGTATCTCTTGTTCTCAACATCCTCCTCAATATCACAGATGTTGTTGGCCAGCATAATGTTCGCAATACCGAGAATCGCCGGAACCGATACTAGAAAGAGAAGTACGACCTCCAGAAGGTGCACCTGAAGCACAGCCACTCCCCCTTCCAGAGTCAGGGAGGCTAGACGTTCACCGACCTGAATATAAGCGGATATGAACATAATGACAAATCCCATGAACAGACCCGAGAAGATCTCCCCCAACGGCATTCTCGAAATCGGAATCGGTCCGAATGAATAGAGAATTCCCACCGCGAACGAGAGCCCACCCAGCAGCAATATAAGCAGATCCGTCTGCAAAAATAGAGTGAGACCCGCACCTACCGCAATCAACAGTAAAATACAGATCGTCAATAGAACCAGAGCCGGTCTCATCTTATAGCTCACAATCGGATTATGAACCTCATAGCCATAGCCATGCTTCCGGGCCGCTTTTTTATAATCATAGTAATTGTTCAAGGCCGTGGTGGCCATATCGAAGCTGAGCAATGATACCAGCATCAACAGAAAATGCTCTACCCGGAATTCATGAAAACGAAATATTGCATATACCGTTCCGAATAGAAATGGAATCATGCTAGCCGTCTTTGTCTTGATTTCTACTAACTGCAAAAATTTCTTTATCGCCATTCTAATGTCATTCCTTCCACATTTTTGACATAAAACCAGTTTGTCAGCAATTATTTTTGCTTTTTTTCCGAGTAATTTGATGATAATGGAGGATAATTATGTAAACATGTAGAAATCAAATGAGGCGTGCTCAAAAATCAGAGTTCTAATTCATAGCACATTTTCTGAACAACCTTACAAAATCTCCTACATTCCACTAATTCACTGTTCCATAGGGGGCACCAAATGATTCAAAGGAGATCAAGAAACCTGCTTCTCGCCGGGGCTTATCTAGCCGGACTAGGGCTTGCCCTATATTGCGAGTCGCATGAACTGCACCTTATTTTCAGCATCTCATTGTCGTTCACGAACGTTATCCTACTGTTATTGCTCCGCTGCTATGGCAATATTTATGGTATTGCTGCATCTACTCTTGTCTATGGCATATCCATATTTATATGGGACAGACCTTATATTGTGCTGCTGTCTCTGCTTGAGATCATTGTCATTGGCCTTTCTCTAAAGTGGAGCAAGAGAGACCGGATGCTGCGCGCGGATGCGCTGTTCTGGACTATAATCGGTATCCCAGCCATCTTCCTGAGTTATTGGGCGATATACCATACTGTCACCATGGAGCTATGGCTGCTGATCACGATTTCTGCGACCAATGGGCTGTTTAATGTGATGTTCGCCGATATCATATGGAAGTACTTGCCCAAGCGCTGGCTTAAGCCGGGAATCTCGTTCCGGAGAGAGCCGCTATTTTTCAGTAAAGTGTTGTTCCATATTATCATTGTATCCATCGCATTGCCGTTTCTTATTTTTATCTTAAATAACAGCTGGAGTAGCTATGCTTCAGTATCGCAGTATTCATACAAGCTAGCAACTAGTGCGGCCAGCTCAATATCTAAAGAATTATCCGCCTTGCAGCAAATGAAAAGCCAGCCTTTGACCACAGAAGATTACCGTATCTACATCCAGGAACTTACACAACAGCCTGTGTCGGACGGATACTATCAGATCGCTATCATCGACCAAAACAATTCCATCATCGCCTCCAGCCATACTCCGATTCCGTTAGAAGGCTCCCGTCATTACGATATCGATCCACCCCATGAAGAAAGCCAACATGAATTCTATATGAATGTTCCTGACTATGAACTCCGGATCTTTCCGATTCAAGGGTGGAACGAAGCGTCATATGTATATAAGACACCATTGAAGACAGAGGTGTCAGATGCGCTGCAAATGCTAATTTATGTTCCGATGAAATATGATCAAGAACTGATCTATAAGCAATTTTTGATCCAGTTCCTGAGTCTACTGCTGTTCGTTATCTGCGGCTCGACGATCGGCCAGTGGTTGAACCATCGCCTGCTGCGCGGATTGACACAGTTGGCCACCCTGACGACGGACCTGCCCGATAAGCTATATACAGCTCAGAAGATCAAGTGGCCGGAAAGCTCAATCTACGAAATTCGCTCACTAATTCACAATTTCAAATATATGTCCGGCAATTTAATTCATATGTTCCAGAACTCCCTCAAGAATACCAGCCTGTTGGAGGAACAAACGACAAGGCTGCTGAAATCAGAGAAGAAGCTGCTTCATTTGGCTTATTATGATGAATTGACTGGGCTACCCAATCGCCTTCATTTTCAGGAATACATCAAGACGCTGGGACTCGATAAACCGCTCGAGAATCCGGAAGATTCACCTGCCTTCGCCATCATGTTCGCCGATTTGAACCGCTTCAAGCAGGTAAATGACACGCTCGGGCATGCCATTGGCAATGAACTTCTACATAATATAGCCCAGCGCTTCTCTAGAATTATATCGGAGCAATGCAAGGTATTCCGGCTTAGCGGCGATGAGTTCCTGTTCATCCTCCATTACGAGCGTATTTCCGATGTTCAGCAAATCGCCCAGACCATTTGTGATATATGTGAGGAACCGTTCGAAATTAATGGAAGGGCCCTCTATATGTCGCTCAGCGTCGGCATTAGCGTATATCCCTATGATGGGAACGATATCGATGCCGTCATGCGCAACGCCGATATTGCGATGTATGTAGCCAAAGAGCAAGGCGATGGTCTGTATCATTTCTATGACAGTCTGATTGAGAACCAGCGCGAGGAGAATATGCGGCTCGAGAATGAGCTGAAGAACGCTCTTCTGGAAGGTCAATTTAAACTCTATTACCAGCCCAAAATCGATGCTGCCTCAGGCGAAGTGATCGGAGCAGAAGCCTTGATCCGTTGGCTCCATCCGGAATATGGCATGGTGTCCCCTGCCAAGTTCATCCCGCTCGCGGAGAATTCCGGGGTCATCCTTGATATCGATGAATGGGTGCTGCAGGAAGCCTGCCGCCAGAACAGGATCTGGCAGTTGCAAGGCATGCCGCGCTTTCCTGTCGCCGTCAATATTTCCGCCCGGCATTTCTATCAGAGCAACTTGATTCCGGCGATTACCCGGATTCTCCAGGAGACTGGCTTAGAGCCGCAGTATCTCCTGCTGGAGATTACCGAGGGGACGCTGATCAGAAACGTTGAGTATGGCGTGCGGATGATGGAAGATCTGAAGAAAATGGGTATTCACATCTCCATGGACGATTTCGGAACCGGCTATTCTTCGCTTAGCCAATTGGACCGTCTGCCGATCAGCGAGATGAAACTTGACCGCTCTTTCATACAAGGCATTACTGAAGACAGCAGAAAATCCTCTATTGTACGTGCCGTCATCGAGCTAGGGCACTATATGGACTTGAAGGTCGTTGCCGAAGGGATTGAGTCCCCGGATGAGCTCAAATATTTGACCAAGCTGGAATGCGACCAATTCCAGGGCTATCTATTCAGCAAACCTCTGCCTGAACTGGAATTCTCCAAATTCGTGCTTCGGTGGGATGGCAGTTCAATTCCAGCAGATGGTTCCGCCTCTTCGGGATAACAGTTTACGGATGGGGTAGCCATCCGTTACAATCCAATTAGATATGAAATTTCATGTGCTTGCAACTAAGCTCGACGTCTTATTATTCGTCCAAGGGAGGCTTGTTCAGCGCATGAAATTGAGAAATTGGAAAATCAAAAAGAGATATGTATATTTAAGTGCGGCCTTGCTTCTACTCGTAGGAGTAGGCCTCTATATGTATTGGAGGTTTGAGCCCTCCGCCCACTTCCGCAATGCCGATATTCCAGTGCTGGCCACACCCGAGGAGGAGTCGACATCTCCAAAAGTGCAGGACGAGGCACAGACGAACCCTTCACCTCAAACTTCCGCTCCTACCGATAATTCCTCCCAGCAGACTAGCTTCAATATTCTGATCCTCGGGACCGATGCTAGGGACCACGAGGTATCGCGAACCGATGTCATTATGCTAGCTCACGTTAATTCGGATAAGAAAACGATTAATCTGATCTCCATCCCCCGCGATACACAGGTTAACATCGCCGGGGTCGGCTACACCAAGATCAATCACGCCCATATCCTCGGAGAAATGAAAAACGGTGATTCCCATTCCGGTACACTGGCCTCTATTCAGGCCGTCAGCAATCTCTTCTCCTGCTCTATCAACTACTATATCAAGACTGACTTTGAAGGCTTTGAACATTTCATTGATACCATCGGCGGACTCGATGTTCATCTCGATAAACCTATCAAGCTGACGTACGCTGATCAGACCTTCCCCGCCGGAGATAATCACCTCACTGGTGCTGAAGCGCTCAATCTCGTGCGCGAGCGTAAGTCGCTACCCGGAGGCGATTTCGGCAGACAGGCCAATCAGGCGATGGTGCTGAAGGAAATCATGCATACGGTTATTAAACCCCAGAACATCACCAAGCTTCCCTCCTTAATCAACCAGGTAAGGAAGGATATTCTCGATACAAACTTAAGCGATAGCGATATGATCAGTCTAGCCTGGATGGCCAAGGACGTGAAGGAAGACGATCTCCAGTATGTGCAATTGCCTGGCCACAGCGGCAAAGCAATGGATCCGATTGTCAAATCCGAGCTGTACTACTGGATTCCTGATATGGATGAATGGGCTAAATCTTCAGAGCATTTATTAGAAGATTAAGCAAGCATAGAGTCCCTACAAAAAGAATAGAAGCCCCTCTCACCGTTATTCACGGGGGAAAGGCTTCTATTTTTTTATGTAAGAGATGGATTAACAGCGTATTGGTTGCGCCCGCTCCGCTTGGCCTCATACATCGCCTCATCGGCCAGATGAATCATCTGATCCAAATCTTCACAGTCGTCCGGTGGACAATAGATTCCGATGCTAGCCGTCGCTTGAAGCGGATGCTGGTTACAATAGAACGGTACAGCCAGGCTGGCAATTATCCGCTGCGCTACTGTACTAGCGTGCTTCTCATCACTATTAGAAAGTAGAATCAGAAATTCGTCCCCGCCAAGTCGGCAAATCAGATCACTCTCTCTAATTTGCTGGAAGAGACGTTTAGCAATCTCCTGCAATAGCTTATCCCCAACATGATGACCGTATGTATCATTGACTTCCTTGAAATTGTCCAGATCAATAAACATTAATGCTTTGTTATTGGCACCGTCACTCCTAAACTGCCTAAGACGCATATGGAAAAATGCGCGATTTGGAAGCCCGGTCAGATCATCGTGATACGCCAAATACTCCATGCGCTTCTCGCGTTCCTTGCTCTCTGTAATATCGATCAATACCCCCTCGAGATGGACGAGGTGACCTTGTTCATTCAGGTGTGGAGTACCGCGAACCTGAACCCAGCATATATCTCCGTTCATTCGGCGTAGCCGGCATTCCAATAGAACCTCTCTCCGCCCAATAATCATCTCCTTCTGGGAATGCTGCACGAGCGGTATATCCGCTGGATCCACAAGTTCAAGCAAGGACCGGAAGTCCGTAAATGTATCCGCAGGCAAACCTGTCAGCCTTGTAATCCCGGGAGATAGACTGAGCCGAGATGATCCCAAATCGTAGACCCAGGTCGTAATATCGATATTCTCCAGAATATGATTGAGGCTTGTAAGACCGTGCTCAGATTTGCTCCATCTTCCCTTTACGAGATTAATGAGCACCCAAGAGAATGTCATCATGTACAAGTCGAATATAACGGCATAGAGCAAGTCACTGCGATCTGAACCGGCGACCATCTCGGCCCGAAACAGAACTCTGGACCAATATGTTGCAGTTATCAAGTACAAAAGACCCGAGAGCATTACAAGGCGGATATCAAGATAGATCAAGCTCACTAGTAGTGCGAAGCCTAACAGAATGAAGTTAAGCGGATTCAAACTGGTGGCCATCAAGGATAGAAGAAACAAGTATGGGGAGCAGATCATCAGAAGCATCGCAACTACTGGGTAGCGACGACATAATGCAAACAGCACGATGACACTCCCCAGTCCGATGCTTAACGGCATAGATAAATCAGCAAAGCCCCCGCCCGAAAGGAGATGTCCCCCTAGCGATACCATGTAGAATCCGCTTAATATTTTCAACAATATATTATTCTTGGAATGAACATCATGCACCCTGTTCATCATCGATCCACACTCTCAACAGAAATATAGTCAAAAAGAACTAATTTTTATCCCCTTTCCATATTACACCTTATTTATAGATATAGATACCTCTTCCTGTGAAATCATGCTCTATTCCGCGGATAACACTATTTTCTCATCCTAAATCCATCAAACTTAGACTATGACTTAAGTCCCTGGTTAGACCGTTCCATTGCTCTATAGATATTAATAAAGAGACCACTAACAGCGGTCTCTTTCTGTAAGGCCCTCGAGTTAAGCTTGAGAAAGCTAAAATTAAGGAATATATTGTTGAACAATCGAAGTGATCTGACCATTCTCGATCGTTATATGATATGGGAAATAGCTTAGATCGAACAAATCGCTCTGGCCAAAAATATGAATAAATTTCTCCAAACTGATGGGTTCATTCCACGATATATCACTATCCACCCCGCCGCGATCATAAATCTGCATCAGCACTTCAGCATTGGCAGCGACAGGATAAGTGACCAGAGTATCATCAGGATTCACAATATAGTAGCCATCCAAAGGGCCATCGATATCGGCATCCGGTTCATATTTGGCAAAGGCTTTTTGCGCGGCCTCTCCCTCATACCATTCAATCGGATCAACCACAGCATGAACACCGCTCTTATCGGAACGAAGCTCATGTATGTACACTGTCTCTGTCTGTGTGCTAGGCTTAGCAACAAACGGTTTATATTCAGGCTCTGCGGCTTCGGAATTCGATACCATCGAAGACGACATTACGATAATCAGAAGCAGAGGCATCAACAACAAAGCAATTTTCTTCATATTTCTCATCCACCTTTTTCAGTTCAGAACAGTACCTGTTATTACTATCTCCATTATATTACTTAGGGTAAAAAAAGGATCACAACAAAGTTAAAAGGGATGACAAAATCTTAATTCTACCCTCTTCCATGCGCTTTCACTGAAATATTCTCTAAATTCAAAAAAATTAGGGAAATTCGTCCCTTCTTCTGGTACATTTGAAATAGTCTCAAGGATACATATATAAATTTGGTAAAGGAGTTCTTCTAGCATGAGTAGTAAACAACCCTCCACTAAAGTTGCCTTAATCACCGGAGCAAGCCGGGGAATCGGAAAAGCCATCGCTCTTGAATTCGCTAAGGCTGGGATCCATATCCTGATTAACTACTACGGGGATGACAAAGAGGCACTTGATGTCAAACACCAGGTAGAAGGCTATGGCGTTCAGGCAGAGTTATTCCATGGAGATGTTAGTGATCCGCAACAGGTACAGCAGATGTTTGCTGAGCTGGACCGCCTATTCGGTAAGATCGATATCCTTGTTAACAATGCCGGAATTGCGAAAACCGCCAAAATCACGGAGATGAGCAATGAAGAATGGGACCGGATGATCCGCATTCATCTATACGGTGCTTTTTATACCTCGCGGGAGGCCGCCCGCCGGATGTTGCCGCAGAAATCGGGCAAGATCATTAACGTAACCTCCGACCTGGCCAGCCATGGTGCTGCCGAACTGTCGCACTATGCCGCTGCCAAAGGCGGTGTCACCGCGCTGACCAAATCATTGGCCCGCGAGTTGGCTCCTCATATCCTTGTTAACGCTGTAGCACCCGGAGGTACCTTTACGGATGTCCGTTCTTCACTTGAGGAAAGTCATAACAATTCCCGATATTTACTGGGACGTCTGGCATTCCCACAGGAAATCGCCAAGTCGGTTCTCTTCCTCGCCTCGGACGATGCTAGCATGTTCACCGGTCAAGTACTGGGAGCGAACGGCGGCAGCGTTATGAACGGCTAGGCTCTGATTCCATAATCATTATGTCTAGTGTCACCGAGCACCTCTTGACTCGCTCTTAGAAGCGGATTAAGAGGTGTTTTTTAGAGTAATCTATAATATCCTTGTTCTATGCACCGTTGTTCTGGATTAACGAGGTAAAGCAGATGTTTGAAACGTTCACAAATCCGTAATAAATTTATAGTGAAAGGTCAATTTATCGGGAAGGAAGTAATCAGTATGCGCGTAGGAATTCCCAAGGAAATTAAAAATAACGAGAATCGAGTCGGCATTACACCCGCCGGAGTAAAAACGCTCGTTAATGCTGGACATGAGGTTGCCGTAGAAAAATCAGCAGGACTTGGTAGCGGCTTCAGCGATGAGGAATATCGGACTCACGGAGCAGTCATCATGGATCAAGCGGCAGAGGTATGGAACTTCGCGGAAATGATCATGAAGGTGAAGGAGCCGCTACCCGAGGAATATAGCTTCTTCCGAGAAGGCTTGATTCTCTTCACTTATCTTCACCTCGCTCCTGAGCCCGAACTGACCAAGACATTGTTATCCCAGAAAGTACGGGCAGTCGCTTATGAAACCGTGCAATTGAATGACGGATCACTACCACTGCTCACCCCCATGAGCGAAGTAGCCGGCCGGATGGCTGTGCAGATCGGCGCACAGTTCCTCGAGAAGCCTTATGGCGGCAAAGGGGTGCTGCTCGGCGGGGTACCCGGCGTACAGCAGGCTGAGGTCGTCATTATTGGCGGCGGGGTCGTCGGCACGAATGCGGCCAAAGTTGCGCTAGGGATGGGAGCACATGTGACTCTACTAGATCTCAACGCCAACCGATTAAGATATCTGGATGATATCTTCGAAGGAAAGGTCGCTACGCTTATGTCCGATTCATACCATATCGAACAAGCAGTAGCCAAAGCGGACCTCGTCATCGGAGCTGTGCTTATTCCAGGCTCAAGAGCACCGAAGCTTGTCAAGGATTATATGGTTCGGCAAATGTCAGAAGGCTCTGTCATTGTCGATGTCGCGATTGATCAAGGCGGTTCTATCGAGACGATCGACCGCGTCACAACACATGCCGATCCAACCTATGTGAAGCATGGCATCGTCCATTATGCTGTTGCCAATATGCCTGGAGCCGTAGCTCGTACCTCAACGCTAGCCTTAACGAATGTAACGACCCCCTATGCACTGAAGATAGCCAATCAAGGCCTGGAAGCCTGCGCCAAGCAGCTCCCTGAAGTTGCAAGAGGTATCAACGTCTATGACGGTCACATTACGAATCCTGGCGTAGCCGATAGTCTCGGATATCCATATATCAAGATCGAGGAATTGTTCTAACCTCTAATCATATTCTTAATCTCAGGAGGGATGGATTTCATGACGGAACCAACAAATATCCAGTCAGCATCACAATCTACAAGCTTATCCGAGATTCCATTCTCCGTACTGGATCTCGCTCCAATTACCGTAGACAGCACAGTAGCTCAATCGCTGAAAAATACGTTAGACCTTGCCCAGCATGCGGAGAAATGGGGATATACCCGCTACTGGCTCGCCGAGCATCATGGCATGCCCGGGATCGCCAGCTCGGCGACATCTCTTGTCATCGGCTATGTGGCCGGAGGTACCCAGACAATTCGCGTCGGCTCTGGCGGGGTGATGCTGCCTAACCATGCCCCATTGGTCATTGCCGAGCAATTCGGTACCCTCGAATCGCTGTACCCTGGCCGCATCGACCTTGGCTTAGGTAGAGCGCCTGGATCCGACCAGCTTACTTCCTTCGCCCTGCGGCGCGGAGCTGGCAGTGATGGCCAGGATTTCCCGCAGCGGCTGCGAGAATTGCGCGCATACTTCAAGCCTGATTCCCAGTCATCGCTTCGTGTCCGAGCCGTCCCTGGTGAAGGTCTTGATATCCCCATCTGGCTGCTCGGCTCCAGCGGCTTCAGTGCCAGATTATCTGCGGAGCTAGGCTTGCCATTTGCATTTGCCAGTCATTTCGCACCGGATTATCTGCTGGCCGCACTAGAACTATACCGGAGCCAGTTCACCCCCTCAGAGTCGTTATCTGCACCGTACGCCATGATCGGGGTTAACGTCGTCGTTGCCGATACCGATGCCGAAGCTGAGAGGCTGGCCACATCGCAGGCTCAACAATTTCTCAGCCTGATCCGCAATCGTCCTGGTCAATTGCGACCTCCAGTGGATGATATGGATTCGATCTGGACCGCCCATGAGAAAGCGCTCTTCGAGAAGCAGCGCGCTTATGCAGCTGTCGGCTCACCCGATACTGTAAGGCAACGCCTGCAAGATATATGGCAAGAGACGAGAGCCGATGAGATCATCGTCGCCTCGCAAATCTATGATCATGCGGCCCGCCTGCGCTCTTATGAGCTGCTTGCTCATGAAGTCATAGGGATTAAACAACAATAATCCCATGCTTTATGATCATTACTATGAGCCTCCGCCTTATCCGGCGAGGCTCATTAGTCTTTTAACCCATAAAAAACGTATAATATCATAAATTTATCGTGATCTTTCAAAATCTCTTTCTACTATAAATGTGGTAGTATGAAATTTAAGAGGTTCAAGCATTTCTGTTTATTACATAACAATCGTGGCAATCTATCTCACTACCGTGAAGGAGGATTCTTCGTTATGAGCATTTTACCCAAACATGCTTCTCTGGAAGGAAAGACAGCCGTCATTACAGGTGGTTCCGGCGTACTCTGCCAAGCCATGGCTCTAGAACTGGCGAGACAAGG
>DASYFA010000015.1:0-10652 GCA_036498705.1 Paenibacillus sp. | reverse complement strand
TATTCATTCACCTTTTTAGCCAGTGAAGAGAGGTCCAACTTAGCCTCCTCCTGGTCTTGCGCCTCAACGGCATTCTTCGCAGCCGTTAATCCGTCCTCAATCTCCTTAGCAAGCTCAGGTGAGGCGGAGTGATCCAGTGTGTTCCAGATGCTGCTGAAATCGCTTAGCTCTGCAGCAGCCGTATCCCAATTCGGAGTCCCTACTTCGACGAGTGCGCCGCCAATCAGCGGAAGCAGCTTTTCGTAGGCTGGGTCTGAAGCCTGCTCTGAAGCATGCTCTGAAGCAGTACCTGCCGCTGATACAGGAACAGACCAAAGGGCTGTAATGAACACGATGAAGACTAGAAATATTGCAAGAATATGTTTATGTCGTAAAGTATTTATGGCTTCCTGTTTGACGTGTGGGAGTTCCATTGGACTCTCTACACCTCCTTATTTATTAGAAGAGGTAGTTGAAACTCTCACTAGAAGAGTGTGTCACCGATATATCCACCCTGACGAACGCCAGGAAAGCAAGCGAATACAGCACTGCCAACATGGACAATATATTCGTTCAGCTTATCGCTGGTGGCCAGCTTTTGCTGCATCGATATAAATTGTTTCTGGATATCCTTCTGATAACAGATGAAAAACAGGCCGGCGTCCAGCTGCCCTGTCTTCGCGTCGATACCGCCGGTATAGGAATAGGCCCGGCGCAGCATTTTGATCTTCCCATCCATATGAGCGAGACGAGAATGGGAAGTAAGCGGAATTAGCGGCTGGCCTGAAGAGTCCTTCGCTCCCAGATCAAGCGGAGCAAATTCATCCTTGGATCCGATCGGAGCTCCAGAATCGCGATAACGACCGAAGGTCTGTTCTTGATCACTTAAGGGAGAACGATCCCATATTTCGATCCGCATACGGATACGGCGGGCTACCATATAGCTGCCGCCTAGCATCCAGTCAGCACCGTTGTCAGCTCCAGCCCATACGATGTCTTTCATAGCCTGCTTATCATGAGTATCCGGATTTCCAGTTCCGTCCTTAAAGCCGAGTAGATTGCGCGGCGTTCCTCCGATTGGATCAGCCGCAGAGCTGCGTTGGAAGCCTTCCTGCATCCAGCGCATTACGGCGGTTCCACGTGCGATTCTGGCCAGGTTGCGCACAGCATGGAAGGCAACCTGCATATCGTCGGCACATACCTGAATGCCGATATCACCGCCGCACCATTCTGATTGCAGAGCATCACCCCGGAAGGAAGGTAGCTCAGCAAATGTAGCAGGCTTTTTCGCCGACAGACCAAAACGGCTATCAAAGAAGGATGGACCGACTCCGAAGGTGATTGTCAGCTTTGAAGTCGATAGTCCTGCCGCTTCCCCAGTATCGGAAGGGGGAAGATTCTGATTGTTGTTATTGCCTAGCATCTGACCAGAGGTCATTAGGGAAGCGGATTCCGTCCATGCCTGGAATAACTTTCGTACATCAGTTATTGAATTCGTCGTCAGATCGAAAGATGCGAAGCATAAAAAGTTCTGTGCCGGGGTGATAATCCCAGCTTGATACTGATCATAGAAGGGGATCTGTTCCATAGAAGAACGACGATCCCCAGTTTTCCGAGAGGAGGGGGACAGCTTCTCTTTAGCCGCTAGCAGCCCGTAGCCACCACTGCCTCCAAGAAGTAAACCGATCCCTCCAATACCTGCATATTTTAGCACGTCCCGACGGCTCATTTTCTTGGAGAATAGTCCTGGTGTTGCAGTTGCCGCGTCTTGTTCAGTGCTTTTGTTTGATTGGTTTGATTCTATTCTTGGTTCATTGTTAGTCATCTTTTACACTCCCAGAAGAGTACCCATTTGGGACAGAGGTTCGGCTAATGCATCGAGATTCTGGCTCAATTTACGGACATCCTGATCTTGCAGCTTCTCGTAACTAACATAGCCGTCGCCTTCTTTGAATGGAGCCAATTCCTGCTCGAGGGCGGTGAAGCGTTCACTGATATTTTTGCTCAGTTCAGAATCCTTAGCTTTGAGCTGTGGCTCTAGAAGCTCAAATATTTTCTTAGCGCCTTCAACATTAGCGGCGAAGTCATAAAGGTCTGTATGAGAGTAACGTTCCTCTTCACCCGTAACCTTGGAGGTAGATACTTCATTAAGCAGTTCTACCGCGCCAGTAACAAGCAAGGAAGCATCGATATCTACGGTTTCTACTTTGGCACGGAGCAGCTTCGCATCGCTCAGCAATTGATCGGCAATCTCCTCTTGTCCAGCTGTTGTATTATTCTCCCACAGAGCTTGTTCCAGCTTGTGGAAGCCGCGCCATTCTGCACTGTCTACGTCGCCGTCTCTGGCATCGATATTTGGATCAAGATCTCCTAGCGCTTCAGCGATCGGTTCGATTCGTTCATAATACATGCGTGCAGGAGCGTAAAGAGACTTAGCGGTCTCAATATCTCCGTCTTTAACCGCGGTCGTAAATTTGGCTGTCTCAGTAACGAAGGCATCGCATTGCTGGATCACGTACTCACGGTATTGATCGATCGCTTGCTTGAAGTCGTCTCCATTTGATTTGGAAGATGCCTCGGAATTAGCTGCGCCTGTTACCAGCGCTCCTTGGTTCGCATTCTTATCTCCGGTGTTGCAGCCGGATAGTAGCAGAATCGCCGATATGGCTGCTGCTGGAAGCGCATAATATATTTTCATGACGTTGGACACCCCTTGATATTTGTATCGGAAGATAATGAGTTTAATGATAATGATTATCACTTTCATTAAAAGATGATAATAGACCGTGGTTCACTCGTCAATAGAAAGTTTCGCTGGGGCTACGGGTAGAGCTGTATTGTAGAAAAAAAAAGAGCTTGCATCTAAGCGCGCCTATTTTACTTTCGTACGGCACCAATAATCGGTTCTCTTCATAAAATGTTTTGACTGTATCCCTTAACCTTGTAAACTATAAAACCCGAGCAAGGAGGGGTGACGCATTTTGAAAAGTAGCGATCGTAACAGCCAATTTCTGTTAACTCATCGTGAACGGGAAGTTTTCGAACTCCTCGTGCAGGATAAAACGACCCGCGACATTGCCGGCCAATTATTCATCAGCGAGAAAACCGTCCGGAACCACATCTCGAATGTCATGCAAAAGCTTAATGTCAAGGGTCGCGCGCAGGCGGTTGTAGAGCTGATCAAGCTTGGGGAGCTAAAAATCTGACGGTTTTACCAAGGGCGCAGAGACATGGACCTTCTTTTTCCTCCACTTGGGAAGAAAGAGGAGGTTTTTTGTTTGTTTTATCTTGTTAGTCGGTATTTTTAAAAAATTTGATGCTCTTGGTTGCCTTTCCAAAATCACATAAAACAAGGCCGTCGTTTAATCGACAGCCTTGTTCGTTATGTTTAATTATATTTATACATTTCATTCTAGCCTCAGGCTTGCTTCGCAGCGCCCATTCGCGAGAACATCTTGATAACCTCGTTTATGATGAGCGGGATCAAGGCTAAGCCAATGACCACTCCCCAATCTGCCAAAGATAGGTTGTGTACTTTGAATGCCGCTGCCAGGAATGGAATGCTGATCGAAGCAAACTGGAGAATTAGACCCGCGATGATCGCGCCGACCAGAAGCTTATTAGAGAACAAGCCGACCTGGAAGATCGATTTCGTGTCGCTACGCTTGGCAAAAGAGTAGAACAGTTGCGATGCGGCAAGAACGACGAAGGCCATCGTCCTGGCATACATCATCGCCTCTTCGGAGATATTCGCTGAGTTCAGGCTAAAGCCATACTCTCTTAATCCCAGGTAAAAGGCAACTAAAGTTAAGGATCCGATCAGAATACCGCCAAGAATGGCCCGGAGTGCGGCACCACCGGCGAAGAAGCTTTCCTTGGGATCTCTCGGCTTCCGATTCATCACATCCTTTTCCCCCGGATCCATACCTAACGCAATAGCCGGTAGCGTATCTGTTACCAGGTTGACCCAGAGGATCTGGGTAGCCAATAGCGGAAGTGGCCAGAAGAAAAGGATCGATGCCAGGATCGCAACAACCTCGCCGAAATTACAGGATAAGAGGAAGATGACGGTCTTACGGATGTTCGAGTAGATATTTCGTCCTTCTCGAATCGCATGCACAATGGTGGTGAAGTTATCATCGGTTAGGATCATGTCGCTGGCGCCCTTCGACACATCGGTGCCGGTGATTCCCATAGCTACGCCGATGTCGGCGTTCTTTAAGGAAGGAGCATCATTTACCCCATCACCAGTCATCGATACCGTATTTCCTTGCGCTTTGTATGCCTTCACGATCTTCACTTTGTGCTCAGGCGAGACGCGGGCAAATACTCGAATGTTCTTGATTTTTTGCGCAAACACCTCGTCGGAGAGCTCATCAATTTCTGCACCTGTCATGCTCTGGTCGATCGAATCGGCGATGCCGAGCTCCTTGGCGATCGCTACAGCTGTGTTCCGATGGTCGCCCGTAATCATCACAGCTGTAATCCCAGCCGACTTCGCTTCTCGAATGGAATCCTTCACTTCAAGTCTCGGCGGGTCAATCATGCCAACGAAGCCCAGGAACGTTAAATCCTGCTCCATCTCATCCGGCGATAGAAGCTGTTCTGTGTCTTTGAATGTTGCGCCAAGCACTCTCAAAGCATCATCTGACATTCCTTCGGCCGCCTTCAAATATTGCTGCTTCAGTTCCTCAGATAAGGGAACAACTTCCCCGCCTACAACGGCAGAGGTTGAGATATTCAGCAATTGATCAATGGCCCCTTTAGTATGAACGCGGTATCCCGTTCTCGTCTTGTTTAATGTGGACATGAGCTTACGGTCGGAGTCGAAAGGCTTCTCTGAGACTCTTTTGTACTCGGCCTCCAGCGATTTCTTCATAATATTGTTCTGTTCGCCGTAAATGACGAGGGCAACCTCGGTCGGATCTCCCGTGCTTTCTCCATTCTCATGCGTCGCATCGGAACAGAGCACAAATGATTTAATTAACTCCACCGGAGGTTCATCACCGAGAGGAGTAGCAGTGTAGTACTTCACGACCGTCATTTTGTTTTGGGTTAGTGTACCTGTTTTGTCAGAACAAATAATATTGACGGAGCCCAGCGTCTCCACAGCGGGAAGCTTCTTCACGATGGCATTGATTTTAGACATTCTAGTCACGCCAAGTGCAAGCACAATCGCAACAATCGCCGGAAGGCCTTCCGGAATCGCTGCCACAGCCAAGCTGATGGCCGTCAGGAATAACTCAAATATATCCCGCTTCTGAATAAGACCTATAACAAAGATCAGAACACAGATGCCTATGGCGATGAAGCCAAGCATCTTGCCGAGCTCTTCGAGCTTCTTCTGTAGCGGGGTTAAATCATGGATGTCTTCATCCAGAATCGTCGCGATTTTCCCCATTTCTGTTTTCATTCCCGTAGCTATGGCAATGCCTTCACCTCTTCCATAGGTCACCAGGGTAGACATGAAGGCCATGTTGGACATATCCCCAATCGGAGTCTTAGGATCTTCGAGCAGAGAAGAAGCATCTTTATCCGAAGGTACGGACTCCCCAGTCAAAGCGGATTCCTCAATCTGCAAATTGGCGCTCTCGAGCAGTCTGAGATCAGCCGGTATGTATCGCCCCGCATCCAATATAACAATATCCCCGGGAACGATGTCCTCGGAATTGATCTCCTTCACCTCTCCTTGACGGCGAGCGAGCGACTTGGGCGTAGTCATTTGCTGAAGTGCCTCAATAGCCTTCTCCGCTTTTTGCTCCTGGAATACGCCGATCAGTGCATTGAGTAGAACAACAGCAAGAATAATGATGGCATCCACATATTCCCCGACGATAAGGGTAACTACTACTGCACCCAAGAGCACATATATGAGCATATCCTTTAACTGGGCCAGAAACAGAGTGATCATGCTTTTTTTCGGCTTGCCCTTTAGTTTGTTCGGTCCATGCTGCTCCAGCCTCGAGCGTACTTCTTCCTCAGAAAGCCCAACAGTCGGATCAACTTGTAACTCCTTAAGTACTTCTTCCTGTGATTTCGAATGCCACATCAAGAAACACCTCTTATTTTGATAATATGCATGTCTGTGTAATCTATATTGTGAACCAGATCGATCAGAAGTAACCGATTGGATTAATACTATTTACGATTCAGCGGGCAAGATGTATCAAAAATGGAGGCTTTGCAAAACAAAGAAGCTGTCCATATCGACAGCTTCCTTGGTAACAGCGTTCAGTAGTTATACGCTGCATAGTATTATTTTTTATCTCTGCTATTTCAAAGTTGTTACTGATCTTGAGACCATCGGAGGGTAGCCTTCCTATTGTCTCATCCTTATATTATAAAGATTTGAGGTACTCAACGATGGTCAACAGACCTTTGTCGAAATTGTCGAGGTTGAAGTGCTCATTCGGCGCATGCAGATTCTCGTCTGGAAGCCCGAAGCCCATCATTACGGCTGGAGCTTCAAGAACACGAGACAAGGTCTCGACGATCGGAATTGACCCACCGTCCTTGGTGAAGAGAGCGCGAGTTCCGTATACTTTTCCGTAAGCGTCGGCAGCCTTCTGCAGCATCGGAATTTCCGGATCGATGTTGAAGGCGTGAGCCTTCTCCATTTGTTTCACGACCAGCTTGGCACCAGGCTGCACGCGCTGCTGTAAGTGAGCGTCAATCTTATCGAGAATATCCTGAGGATCTTGATCACCAACCAGACGGCAAGTAATCTTGGCGTGAGCTTCCTTCGGAATAACGGTCTTGCTACCCTCGCCTTGGAAACCACCGTAAACGCCGTTCAGTTCCAAAGTTGGACGTACTCCGGTACGTTCTGCAAAGCTGTAACCCTCTTCGCCATACAGCGTATCCAGGCCGAGGCTTGCTGCAAGTTTGTTCTCATCCAGCCCACGCTTGGAGATTTCCTCTCGCAATTCAGCAGGTAGCTCAGGCGTACCTTTATAGAAGCCTTCCACAGCTACGCGTCCTTTGTCATCATGCAGTGAAGCGAGCAGATCAACAAGGGCGTGAAGCGCATTAGGTACCCCACCGCCAAATGTACCGGAGTGCAGATCCGTATTTGCCGTATGCACGCTGACTTCCAGGGAGCAAAGGCCACGAAGTCCTGTGCAGATCGCTGGTTTGCCAGGTTCCAGAAGTGAAGTATCGGAGATGACGACGACATCTGCCGCAAGCTTATCCTGATTTTTCTCCAGGAAAATAGGGAGATTCGGGCTTCCGACCTCTTCTTCACCTTCGATGCAGAACTTGATATTTACAGGAAGCTGCTTCTCCTGCTTCAGGATCGCTTCTGCAGCTTTGATATGTAGGAACATTTGTCCTTTATCATCTGTAGCTCCGCGGGCGTATAGCTTGCCGTCACGGATTGAAGGCTCGAATGGCGGTGTATCCCACAGATTGAGTGGGTCAACGGGTTGCACGTCATAGTGCCCATATACGAGTACAGTTGGTTTTCCCGGGGCATGCAAATATTCGCCAGTTACGATAGGATGTCCAGCCGTAGGGTTAACCTCTACATTCTCCATTCCCGCTTGACGAAGCGAGCCCGCAATCCATTCAGCCGCTTTTTGTACATCGCCTTTATGCTCGGACAGAGCCGAGATGCTAGGAATTTTCAGTAAGTCCGTCAGTTCATCCAGATGAGTCTGGCGGTTATTCTGGAAATAATTTTGATAATCCATTTGTCAGTTCCTCCCGAACGTATTTTCCTTATCATTTCCTCTTCATTTTACTACTTTTTAGGCAAGAACAGAAATGATTGCTCTAACCTATATTAACGATTCAATATTGATTGTTCACAAAAAGCAAACAAAAAAACAATTTTTATGATTCTTTAAGGTTAAAAACAGACAAATCTGTTAAAGTCATAGAAGTGAAAGAGTTTTCAATTGAAGAAGGGAGTCACAAGCTGAATGGAAGACAAAGGGAAAGATCTTGAGCTAACAGGAAAGCAGGAGGATTCAGCAGGCGAACCGGAGAATGGTCGCGAGGATTTGGCTGGACAAGCTGTTCCTGATAGCGAGGAAGTAAATCTTACAACGGAAACTGATGCTTCGGCAGAGGCTACAGAGAATAATCAGACAGATATAGAAGAGCAATTACAAGCTGAGAACGAGAATGAAGCGGCAGAAGGAACTGAGGCTGAGGAAGTTCTAGCCAGTGACGAGGAGAAGCCGGCTGAGCATTATAGCTGGACCCCATCTCAAGAACCTGCGGGTGGTGGAAAATCCGGATCCAAGGTATGGCCAATCGTCTCGCTGGTGCTTGCCATATTACTGATCATTGTGCTCATCAAGCCACCGTTTGCCAGCAACAAAGCAGAAGCGATTGCTACGGTAAATGGAGTGGAAATCTCAAAAGATACCCTGTTTAACGAACTGGCATCTTCTGGTGGAGGGGAAGCGGCGCTCGACAATCTCATTAACCGTGAGTTGGTGGACCAGGAAGCGAAGAAGGACAAAATTCAGATTACCTCTGCTGAAATTGATAAAGAAATCGAAAGTTATATAGAGTCCTTCGGTTCGGAAGAAGCATTCAATCAAGCGCTGGCCTCTTCCGGCATGACAATGGATGATTTCAAAGGGCGCCTTGATATGCAGCTCAAGCTGACGAAGATACTCGAGCCGAAAATTAATGTTACGGATGAAGAAGTCAAACAAACATTTGATCAGTACAAGGATTCCTTCAACACACCGGAAGAAGTTCGTCTGTCCGTTATTCTTGTAGGTACGGAGGACGAGGCGAAGAGCATCATCAAGGAACTGAACGGTGGTGCAGATTTCGCTGAATTGGCGAAGAGCAAATCGCTGGATACAGCTACGAAGGATAGTGGCGGCGATACCGGATTCATCAGTAAAGGCGAGAAGGATGCAACTCTTGAGCAGGCTGCTTTCAAGCTAGCTAAGGACGAGATCAGTGCTCCGATTAAGACCGATGATGGCTATAATGTTATCAAACTGACTGATCGTAAAGAAGCGCATACGGCTACTTTTGACGAGAAGAAGGATGAGATCCGCAAAGGACTTGTCTCCCAGCAAGTATCGGAAATGTCTTCATCATGGATTGATGAAGTGCGTAGCAAAGCGAAAATTACAAACAAGCTTGCTGACAGCGCAGATATAGCTGACACAGATAAGACGGCTGTGAAATAGGATATACGGGTAAGAGGGGGCATATTCATTATGCCTCCTCTTTTTTTACATAAATCTACTATCATTACTGAGATCAATCACTCAAATTTTCGGGCTTTGAGTTCAGGAATAGATTCGGTACAATGAAGGAAAAACAAAGCCTAGTGTTGGATTAGAGCTGTTAGAGAGGAGAAGGAGAAGACAGAAATGGCAGAATGGTATAAACAGATGATCATGGTGGGGGACGTATCGTCATGAATTCGCAGATTGAAGCATGGGAGGACTACCGCATCACCCGCATTCCTGTCCCAATGGCACCTCCGCTGCGTTACGTTAACAGTTACATACTCCAAGGGGATGAGGGCATTACCATCCTTGATCCAGGACCGCATACTGCGGCCGGGGAAGCCGCGTGGACTGCTATTCAGCGAGAGCTGAGGCTAGCGCCGCAGGATATTTGCTCGATCGTCATAACCCATCACCATCCGGATCATTACGGGCTGGCGGGTTATTTGCAGCAGTGGAGCGGTGCCCCGGTCTACATGTCACGTCGCGCGCATGAGGAGACGCTGCGGATGTGGGGTCCGGGGAGTACGATGAATAAGTCTTTGCCGGAATTGTATAAGGCTCATGGCATGCCAGTTGAATGGATCAAACAGCTCCCGGCACATATGGAGAGCTTCATGCCGCAGGTCAGTCCGTCCGCTGATGTTACGTATGTTCATGAAGGGGACGAGATGATTATGGGCGGGTATGGCTGGCAGGCCATTGAGAGCGCCGGGCATGCACCGGGACATCTGTCCTTCTATGACGAGCGACGGAGCTTGATGTTGTGTGGCGATGCGGTTCTGCCGCAGATTTCTCCTAACGTAAGCCTGATGCCAGGAAGCGATCCACAGCCGCTGGAGTCATTCATGGACTCACTCATGAAGCTTGGAAAATATGAAGTAGCTCTAGCTTTTCCGGGACATCGTCGCCCCTTTACGCATTTTACCGAACGGACCGCAATGTTGCTTAGGCATCATGAAGAGCGCCTTGCGGCTGTACAGGCGCTGCTGACGAAGCAGCCTATGAGCGGATTTGCGGTTTGCAGTGCGTTGTTCGGAACCGAGCTGGGGATCCATCAGATGCGGTTCGCCATGTCAGAGGCGCTCGCTCATTTGATTGAACTAGTAAGACGGGGTCAAGCTGTACAGGTTCCAAGCGACGGTATGATCGATGATCCATATGGTGCAAATGCAACCCTTTTATTTGCTGAAAAATAAACAAGGCTGCTTGTGAGCTAATTTGATCACACAAGCAGCCTTTGGTTTCTACCTCTATAAGCTTATTTATGATCTTCTATCTTCTTCGAGAACTTCCTCACCATTATCACGTTCACGTTCCGCCTGTTTGCGGTGGGCAATACGACTGCTGGCGGAAGCGGCGATGGCACCGACGATATCGTCCAGAAAGGTATTAATTGGACCGAGCGATTTATCGTTCAGCCGTTCCAGAATCCCCGGTTTTAGTTTGTCGACATAGCCATAA
>DASYFA010000014.1:0-47873 GCA_036498705.1 Paenibacillus sp. | reverse complement strand
CTCCATCGCACTGTCTCCGCTGGTTAACCAAGTAACCTCATAGCCCCGGCTATTCAGTTCACCGCTAATAAAGGTTCCAATTTCCTGGTCATCTTCTATATATAATAGGTTTGCATTTGATACTGACATGTTAAATCCCTCCCGTCTCTATTGTGGCAAATCAAAGCCTAAAAATAAACATACATCATTATAGAACAATTTGTGATTCCAGTCACAAGGGGGATGCAGAGAGGTATGTTAAGTTTTAGCTGAGAACAGTTCTCACTGATTTTTGATACCTTTACTAAGGTGGGATAGTACATGGGCAAGGTTATAGATTTACGGAAAACGTATGCTGCAGAGTGCCGGACGTTTCATGACCATTCCAAAAGGAGCAAGATTGAAGAAGCTGGATATGGACGTAATTAAGAGAGCCTTTTTAGACAGGGGCTATAGCATAGAAGAATAACCACAAGATCTAGATCAGTATAAATCGGAGGGGAAGAATAGTGAGCGAATTAATCAATAATCGCGAGCAGGGGATGTCGGGATGGACGGAACGTCAGGAGATGCTTAAAGAGATCATCAAGGAGTTGCATCAGGGGAAGAGTGTGGATGAAGTGAAGGCTCGCTTCGAAGAGGCGGTAGGCGACGTAACGGTCGCGGAGATCTCAGCTATGGAGCATGCACTTATGGAGGAGGAAGGAATTCCGGTATCAGAAGTTCAGCGGCTATGCTCAGTTCATACGGCAATATTCAAAGGATCAATCGAGGAAATTCACCGCTCCAGTAAGCCCGAGGACCAGCCTGGACATCCTGTGCATACCTTCAAATTGGAGAACCGAGAGATTGAGCGACTCGTTAACTTCAAGTTGGAGCTGCATTTGGATCAGTTCCGTAGGCAGGATTCTTCTGGGACGATCATCAAGATACTCGAAGATTTGGGTCTACTGCTTGATCTCGACAAGCATTACAGCCGCAAGGAGAATTTACTCTTTCCTTATCTGGAGAAATACGGGATCTTCGGCCCGACGAAAGTAATGTGGGGAGTTGACGATGTCATTCGCGCCATGATTAAGGAAGTGAAAGGAAAGCTAAGCGATTATAAAGGAAATAAGCAGGAATTGATTACCGATTTGGAACTCGTTATTAGAGAAGTCAATGAAATGGTCTTTAAAGAAGAGAATATATTGCTTCCTATGGCTCTGGAGAAACTTACCGAGGACGAATGGCTGAAGATCGCACGGGAGAGCGATCAGATTGGCTTCTGCCTGACTGCGCCAGAGCAGGAGTGGATTCCGCAGCGGATTCCTTTGGAAATACAGGATACAACTGTAGAGTCAGAGCAAGACAACGAAATTCCCCAGGGGTACGTAAGATTCCAGACCGGGATCCTCTCTGTACAGCAGCTCGAAGCGGTGTTGAACCATCTTCCAGTAGATCTTACCTTTATTGACGAGAACGACGTGGTTCGTTATTTCTCTCATGGTAAGGAACGGATTTTTGCTCGTACGAAGGCGGTGATTGGTCGTACTGTTCAGAATTGCCATCCGCCGCAAAGTGTACATATGGTAGATCAATTATTGAAGGATTTCAAATCTGGGATGAAGGATGCCGAGGATTTCTGGATTCCGTTCAAGGATAAATTCGTATTGATCCGTTACTTTGCCGTACGTAGCGAGGCTGGAGAGTACATGGGAACCTTGGAATTTACCCAGAATATCGCACCGATTCAGGCCATCACCGGACAAAAACGAATCATGTCCTGAGTTTGTTATGTCTGACGATAATAAAAGCCGGTTTATAGGGTTCACAAGTGTGAATCCTTGGACGGCTTTTTATTTTTCCACTATATGTGAATCTGATCACGTCCGTAAAAAGCCTTGTATCTATTGGGCTCTTACGAGGGTCGCCTTCTCTTGACCGAAAAGGAGGGTTCGCTTATAGTTGGTACGTAGGTATGTCTTCACAAAAGTCATAATTTAATTTAATCTTGAGGAACATTATAGAGGAAAAGGTGGCTTGTATCATGTCTGAAAAAATCTACATTGGCGTAGACCTGGGCGGAACGGCGATTAAGGTCGGGATTTGCAATGAAGAAGGACAGCTTCTACATACGTATGAGGGACCGACTGAAGTGGATAAGGGCCCGGAGACGATTGTAGATAATATCGAGCGTTATGTGCGTCTCGTTGTAGAGCAATCTCCATTCAATTGGGAGCAGGTAGCAGGTGTTGGAGCTGGTGTAGCTGGCTTTACCAATGTACGCGAAGGGATCATTATTTTTGCGCCGAATGTAGGTTTGAAAGACTTCCATATTCGCCAAATATTAGAGGAGCGTCTGGACAAGCCTGTTAAAATAGACAACGATGCTAACGTAGCGGCTCTCGGCGAAGCTTGGGGCGGCGCTGGCAAAGGGATTGATAACTGTGTATGCTATACGCTCGGTACAGGCGTTGGCGGCGGTATTATTATCGATGGTAAAATTTATCAAGGTTTCTCCGGCTTGGCTGGGGAGCTTGGCCATATGTCTGTAGTTCCAGATCTGGAAGCGATTCAGTGCGGCTGCGGCAAAATGGGCTGTCTAGAGACGGTCTCTTCGGCGACTGGTATTATCCGTATGGCCAATGATGCAGTAGCTCGTGGCGATCGTACAGAACTGGCGCTAGTTGAGAACATCATGGCGAAGGATGTATTTGATGCAGCTAAGGTTGGTGATGAGGTTGCCTTGCGAATCGTTAATCGCGCAGCCTTCTATCTTGGCAAATCTCTTGCAGCGGTAGCTGTAGTGCTTAATCCGGAAGTATTTATTATCGGTGGCGGGGTATCGAAAGCTGGAGATATTCTGTTTAATGAAGTTCGCAGTGTATTCGCACAGTTTACACCGGAGCCGGTACAGGCCGGACTAAGAATTGAACCTGCTACACTTGGCAATGATGCAGGTATGGTCGGCGCAGCTGGTCTATTTCTTCGCTCATAAGAAATAGGGGAAACATGCATCTATCAGTTGCATAAAATACCATAAGTAGCTGAGTTTCATATAGAGGCTACTCGGTACGATCATTTTATAGTATAGAAGGAATGGAGAATTGCGAGGAGGGAATGTCATGTCGGATAATGAAGGAGCTTCCGTTGCCAATCTTGTAATCATAACTGGTATGTCGGGGGCAGGAAAGTCACTTGCTGTCCGTAGTCTGGAGGATTTAGGTTACTTCTGTGTGGACAATTTACCTCCAGTATTGATTCCCAAATTTGCTGAATTAATTGAACAATCTAAAGGTAAGATCGCTAAGGTCGCACTTGTCATCGATTTGCGCGGCCGTGAATTTTTCACAGCATTATCGGAGTCGCTCGCCTATATCAAGGAGCATTTCACGATGAACAGTGAGATTCTGTTCCTGGATGCAACGGATTCAGTGCTTGTACAGAGGTACAAGGAGAGTCGGCGACGTCACCCGCTTGCTCCAGAAGGGATGCCGCTGGATGGCATTCGGCTTGAGCGCAAAATGCTAGATGAACTGAGAGTATCGGCGACCCAGGTCATCGACACTAGCAATATGAAGCCTTCGCAATTGAAGGAGAAGATTATCTCCAGATTTTCACATTCGGAGGATGGTAGCCTGTCGGTGAACGTGACTTCCTTCGGGTTTAAATACGGGATACCGATCGATGCCGATCTTGTGTTTGATGTACGCTTCTTACCTAACCCTCATTACATTGAACAACTTCGTCCACACACGGGACAAGATGATGATGTATATGAATATGTTATGAAGTGGCCGGAGACGCAAGCTTTCTTAACGAAACTGCTAGACATGCTGCACTTCTTGTTGCCTCAGTATCGTAAAGAGGGAAAGAGTCAGGTAATTATCGGGATTGGCTGTACCGGGGGCAAGCATCGCTCCGTAGCGATAGCCGAGTATTTAGGTCGTATGCTTGGGGCGAGTGAGACAGAGGCGGTTCGAGTCAGCCATCGTGATTCAGGTAGGGATCGATAGTAAGAGGTGAGTCAATTAGTGGCCAATCAGACGAAAGAAGAAAGAATTCCACGTATTGTTGTGATGGGCGGGGGAACCGGCCTATCCGTTATGTTGCGTGGATTGAAGCATAAACCTATAGATATTACGGCGATAGTTACTGTTGCCGACGACGGGGGCAGCTCCGGGATTCTGCGGAACGAGCTGCATATGCCTCCACCAGGGGATATTCGTAACGTATTAACCGCGCTTGCGGATGTAGAGCCGTTGCTGTCTGATATGCTGAATTATCGCTTCTCATCAGGTTCTGGACTTGCAGGACACAGCTTGGGGAATCTTATTCTTGCTGCCATCACGGACATATCAGGAGACTTCGTAACGGCAGTGCGTGAGCTCAGCCGCGTATTTGCTGTCCGTGGACGGGTGCTTCCGGCCGCGGATCAAGCGGTGGTCCTGCATGCGGAGATGGAGGACGGCACTATTGTCACCGGGGAATCAAAGATTCCAGAAGCGGGGGGCAAGATTAAGCGGATCTTTCTGGAGCCGGAGATCGTCGAGCCTCTACCGGAAGCGGTTGAGGCGATTCGGGACGCAGATGCGATATTGATCGGCCCGGGTAGCTTATATACGAGTATTATTCCGAATCTGCTCGTACCCAAGCTGGCTGAGGCGGTTCTGGAGAACAAGAACGCGATCAAGATCTTTGTCTGCAACGTGATGACCCAGCCGGGTGAGACGGATGACTATACGGTTAGCGATCATTTGAAGGCCATATACGAGCATGTAGGACACCATCTGTTCGATTATGTGATCGTCAACGACGGCGAAATTCCTACACAGGTGCAGGACTATTACGCCGAGAAGGGCGCCAAGCCGGTTCAGATCGATTGGGATGTCGTGACGAGCCGCGGCTATAAGGTAATTGCTGATACTTTGGTTATGTTCCGCAGATATTTAAGGCATGATGCGGATAAACTAAGCCATCATATCTATCAGCTAGTAGAGGACTGGATTATACGAAAGAGGTGAGTTCCTTGTCGTTCGCGGCGCAAACCAAAAAAGAGTTAACCTTGGTTGAGGCGGAACCCTGCTGCGAGAAGGCTGAGTTATCCGCCTTGATTCGCATGAGCGGTTCGGTTCAAGTCTCGAATAAGAAGGTTATTTTGGATATCTCCACGGAAAACGCTGCGATTGCCAGGCGAATATACTCCTTGCTGAAGAAGCATTTTCAGATTCATACGGAATTGCTTGTCCGCAAGAAGATGCGTTTAAAGAAGAATAATGTATATATTGTACGTATCCCGGGTCGTGTGGAGGAGATTCTGAAGGAGCTGTATATTGTCTCTGAAGGTTTTATTTTCACGGACAGGATTAATCCGGAGCTTACCCGGAAAAACTGTTGTAAGAGAGCTTATCTGCGTGGTGCATTTATGGCCGGTGGGTCGGTGAACAATCCAGAAGGCTCTTCGTATCATCTGGAGATCTCCTCTATGTATGAAGAGCATTGTAGGGCGCTTGTTGACCTGGCCAACGAATTCCATCTGAATGCACGCTGTATTGAGCGTAAGAAGGGCTTCATCTTCTACATTAAGGAAGGCGAGAAAATTATCGAGCTGCTGAACATTATCGGCGCGCATCAGGCACTGTTCAAATTCGAGGATGTACGGATCATGCGCGATATGCGCAATTCAGTGAACCGGATCGTCAACTGTGAGACTGCGAATTTGAACAAGACGATTGGGGCGGCGGTAAGACAGATCGATAATATCAAGCTGTTGCAGCGGGAAGTTGGTCTAGAGAGCCTGCCGGACAAGCTGCGCGAGGTAGCCGAGGTAAGACTGGCTCATCCAGATATCAATCTGAAGGAAGTCGGCGAACTCCTTAAAGGTACAGTTAGTAAATCGGGCGTAAATCACCGTCTGCGCAAAATTGATGAGATGGCGGAAAAAATTCGCAACGCCTGAATTTGTTCTGCTAGTGTGCTACTGGTGTGTATGCTATAATAATATAATAAAAACTGTTGATTGATAATGTAATAGGGGGGTATAGGTTAATGATCAAGAACCCAGTTGTTGTAAAATTGAAGACTGGTCTGCACGCCCGTCCAGCGGCGTTGTTCGTTCAGGAAGCGAATAAATATTCTTCAGAAATTTTCGTTGAAAAAGACGATAAAAAAGTGAATGCGAAAAGTATCATGGGCATTATGAGTCTCGCGATCAGTACCGGTACGGAAATCTACATCAGTGCTGAAGGTGCGGATGCCGAACAGGCTGCAAACGCTTTAATCAATCTAGTCAGCAAAGAAGAATTGGAGAACCAATAATCGTTAGTTCTCTTTAATAATGATCTTGAAGGACCTCTGTTCAAATTGAACAGAGGTCTTTTAATTATATTTATGATCCTGCAACATTTCTTATTAAACTTCGTTTAGTAGTTAGAATTAGCCAAATAATGGAGGGGACAATGATGAGAAAATGGTTGAAGCCCGTAGGAGTAATTATGATTACAGGAACACTGCTGCTTGGAGGACAGGTATTCGGCGGAGTATTCCAGGCAACACCAGCCTATGCGGACGAGGTGCAGAAGAACGTGATTAATGTAGTCGGCAATGGAGAAATTAAGGTGAAGCCGGATGTCGCTTATCTCTCAATCGGTGTTGAGACACAGGCCAAGACCGCGAAGGAAGCGCAGAGCGCGAATGCGGCAAAGATTGCTCAAGTGAGTAAGTTACTCAAAGAGACTTGGAAGATCGATAGCAAGGATCTGAAGACGGGGCAGTTCTATGTACAGCCGAATTATACGTATAATGAAAAAGACGGCCAGAAGCTGACAGGTTATACGGCGAGCCATACATTGAGCGTTACTTATCGTGATCTGGAGAAGGTTGGATCATTACTTGATGCAGCTACAGAGGCGGGTGCTAATCGTATCGACAATATCAACTTCGGTGTGGAGAAGCCAGATCAATATTTGGCCGATGTGATTCAGAAGGCGATGAATAATGCCAATGTGAAGGCTAACGCTATTGCCAAAGCAGCGAACCGTCAACTGGGTGCGGCGTTGAACATTACTCAATCGGGCGGTAACGTATCGTTGTACGCACAGAACTATGTGATGAAGGATATGGCCATGCCAACTGCCGATGCATCAACTTCTGTTGAGCCAGGTGAGATTACAGTTTCTACTTCTTTAAGTATTACGTATGAAATGAAATAGGAAGCTGTCGCGAAATGAAGACGGGGTATGCGGCGAATAACGCGGTATACCCTTTTTATATTTTTTACTATTTTGGCCGCTTATTTTTCGTACGGACAGGGGATATTATTAACAAACGAGCTGGGCGTATCCAATTTGCACATAAAGTGGACAAATAATTTGTCGATTTAGTCAATTATTCGGGGAATTCCTGTCCGGAGGCTTAGAAAAGTGTTGTATCTGAGGCTAAAAAAAGGTATAGTGTATATTGCAAAAATGAATCAATAGACCTGTGAAAGCCATACCAATGGATATGGCTTTTTTTTCTTAATGAGGACTTTGAGACATTCCATTACTTCTAAAGGAGTTGATGCATACATGATTGAACTGGTCGGGGTCGAAAAGCACTTTGCAGGACAAGTTGTAGTGCATCCGCTATCGCTTACGATTAAGGAAGGGGAATTCCTGACCTTGTTGGGTCCGAGCGGCTGTGGCAAGACGACAATTCTTCGCATGATCGCGGGATTTGAGCAACCTTCGAAAGGCAGAATATTACTCGATGGTGCAGATCTAACAAAACTGCCTCCTAACCACCGGGATTTGAACCTCGTCTTTCAACATTATGCTTTATTTCCGCACATGACGGTGGAAGATAATATTGATTTTGGACTAAAAATGAAAAAGCTGCCTGCTAAAGAGCGGCGTGAACGAATAGAAGAAGCGGTGACCATGACACAATTGGGCCCGCTTACGAAGCGTTATCCGCATCAACTATCGGGCGGACAACAGCAACGTGTCGCAATTGCCCGCGCGATTGCTAATAAACCCAAGGTACTGCTTCTGGACGAACCGCTTGGTGCACTTGATTTGCAACTGCGTAAGAACCTCCAGTCTGAATTGAAGCATTTGCAACGCAGCCTTGGGATTACGTTTGTATATGTGACGCATGATCAGGATGAAGCGATGATGATGTCTGACCGGATCGTCATTATGAATAACGGGCAAGTCGAGCAAATTGGCACACCTCGCGAGGTGTACGCTAAGCCAACGACGCTCTTCTCGGCTACATTCATCGGGGAGAACAACATCTTATCAGAAGATGGACGATTGTTCGCAGTACGGCCGGAGAAGCTTCACGCCACTCGTGATCTAAGTAGTGCGAAGCGTACGGGAGAGATCGTCGACGTACAATATCTGGGAAGCGTCCACAAAGTCATCGTTCAGCTAGATGAGGAACCGATGACTGTGTCGATTGTACTCGATTCAGAAGACACCCAAGAATGGGGAGTCGGAGGGAGAATCGGAGTACTATGGGACACCCGGGATGAGGTGAATATCGGGTCATGAGGAAGTCGAACCTAAGCCTCCTGCCGGTATTTTTATGGTTGTTCCTGTTCCTGATCTTACCGATGCTGATGGTGGTGGGCATTTCCTTCATGGACCGCGATGAGCTCGGGAATGTGATCTATCATTTCAACCTGGACTCTTATGCGACGTTCTTCGATCCATTATATCTGGGTATCTATTGGGATACGATCGTAATGTCAGTCGTGACTACAGTGATATGTCTTCTGCTGAGCTATCCGCTCGCATATTATATCGCCAATGCAGGTCCAAGGATGCAGACCTGGGGACTCGTGATGATTACGATCCCTTTCTGGATCAACTTCTTGATCCGCACGTATGCTTGGGTGCTGTTACTCCGAACCCAAGGCGTCGTGAATTCATTGTTACTCGATCTAGGCTTCATTCAGGAGCCGCTGCAAATGCTCTACACAAAAGGGGCCGTATACCTTGGGATGGTATATACTTTTATCCCTTTCATGGTGCTGCCAATTTATGTCGCTCTGGAGCAAATGGATAAGAAGTTACTGGAGGCGGCCAGCGATCTAGGGGCTACCCCGTGGAGATCGTTCTGGCATATTACTCTACCGCAGACCAAATCGGGGATTATGACCGGTGCGGTACTCGTGTATGTCTCGACGACGGGGATGTTCGTCGTTACGGATATTCTCGGTGGGGCCAAATCGGCGATGATTAGTAACATTATTCAGAGTCAATTCTTAGGGGCGCGGAACTGGCCATTTGGGTCGGCCTTGTCCGTCATATTCGTCATTACTTCGCTAATTATGATTGCTCTCTTTAACCGGGCGATGACATCTAGACATTTGAAAGTGAAGGAGGAGAGCTAATGAAGAGCAAGAATCATCCGCTTCTCGGCATTCACTCCTTACTGATGATGATCTTTATTTATATCCCGATCATTATCATTATCGTATATTCATTCAACAGCTCTCGTCTGGCTTCAAGCTGGAGCGGCTTTACGTTTGATTGGTATATCTCTTTGTTCGATAACAGCTACGTTATGGAAGCTTTGACGAACACGCTAATTGTTGCAGTGGTATCCACGTTGGTATCTACGCTGCTGGGTACGCTGTCGGCCTTGTCGATTCGCAAGGCAAAGAAAAAAATAAAGGCAGGGATGGGCGGCTTAATATACTTGCCAATCATTATCCCGGATATTATTATGGGTTTGTCGCTGTTAATGCTGTTCACCCAGTTCCACATTCCGCTCGGAAGATTGACGATCATTATTGCGCATATTACCTTCAGTATTTCTTATGTGCATGTCGTTGTCTCCACACGTCTGGCCGGGATGAAAGATGGTCTGGAGGAAGCAGCGCAGGATCTAGGCGCGGGGGCGTGGCAGACGTTCCGCTTGGTGACGATGCCGCAGATTCTACCGGGTATCATCTCAGGGGCAATCATTGCGTTTACGATGTCACTGGATGACTTCATGGTTAGCTTCTTCGTCAGCGGTCCAAATTCGACAACTTTGCCGATTTATATCTATGGACAGGTGAAACGTGGTATTTCCCCGGAAATTAACGCATTATGTACGATTTTGATTATCGTCAGCGTAACCTTGATCTTCTTGGCCCAATTTATCTTGAACAAGGGTAAAGGGCAGAAGAAGCAATCCGTACTTCCTTTCTAGAGGGGAAGTTCAAAAAGTCGCTTTTGATTACGAAGTAACACTGAGAGCTTATTCGACATCGAATCTTGAATTTAGCCGGGCCAAGCGGATGTTTACGAAGTAATGTTTCCTACGGAAACATCTTAGGTGCTTACGTACAAACTACGTACGCTGCGCTCCTCATGCCCTAGCTTCATCCATCCTTCTCGGTGCTGAATATCAATCTTTTTGAACCCTTATTGGAAAAGGTAAAGTTCGCTTTTGATTACAACGTAAGAAAACTATATAAATACAATAAAGTTTCATGAAAGAGAGGAGATAAAGGAATTGAAAAGAATGAAGTGGGCTGGCTTGTTGCTAGCAGTAATGATGGTAGTTGGTTTGTTGTCCGGTTGCGGATCGTCTAAGGAGACACTGAACATCTACAGTTGGGCTGACAATTTCGATATGGACGTTATTAAGGATTTCGAGAAGCAATACAATGTCAAGGTGAAGTATGATGTGTTCGCCAACAATGAGGACCTTCTGGCTAAGATTAAAGCAGGGGGCACTGGCTATGACCTGATTCAGCCTTCCGATTACATGGTCGAGACGATGATTAAGCAGAACTTGCTTGCTCCACTCGATATGAACAACATTCCGAACTTTGCGAATATTGCTGATGTCTATAAGAACCCTACATTTGATCCAGGAAATAAATATTCCATCGTCTATATGTCCGGCGTTACTGGTATTGCTTACAATACAAAGTACATTAAAGACAAAATTGATAGCTGGGAAGATCTCTGGGATCCTAAGTATAAGGGCAAAGTCATCCTGCTTGATGACAACCGTGAGATCATTGGCATGGCGCTGAAGAAAGCTGGACATTCCAATAGCTCGAAGGACGAGGGTGAGATTACCGCTGCTGTCACTGATCTGAAGACACTGCTGTCAAGCGTGCTTGCTTTTGATACTGATAATATTAAGCAAAAAATGATTCAAGAAGAGGGTTGGATCGGCACGGTATGGTCCGGCGACGCTTCCTATATTGTTAAAGATAATCCGGATATCGCTTTCGTTGTTCCGAAGGAAGGTAGTACGATCTTCGCCGATAACTATGCAATTCCGAAGGATGCGAAGCATAAGGAACTGGCTGAGAAGTTCATTAACTATATGCTTGAGCCTGAAGTAAGTGCAAAGAACTATGAATCGATCGGATACAGCGATCCGAATACGAAGGCTACTCCGTTCCATAGTGCCGAATACAATGCCGATAAGATGATTAACCTGTCCGAGGACGAATTATCGCGTACAGAATGGCTTAGCGATGTAGGCGATAAATTGAGCTTGTACGACCGTTTCTGGACTGAACTGAAGAGCGGTCGGGACTAAATAATTAGGTAAATATAAGCAGGGCCTTCCCTAGTAGCTTTGGCTACTAAGGGAGGGCCTTTTTATTTGCATTAATTTATGTTGTCAGGGGAAAAATTGGGATATCCATGAAAAGGAGGATGAGAAGTCCAATGACAACAAAGATCTCAAAGATAATGGCTGTTGCCCTGACGGTTATATTACTTGCTGCACTAGCTATCAGCGGCTTGGAGGACTCTGTACCCGCATCGGCGGCTGAAGCCGAGCAGAAGACAGGAGAAGCAACCATCGAGCTTCAGAGGGCTGAGGGAGTCTCTGAGCAGGGCCCTGCTCTTGTGCTGATTACTTTAAAGGGAAAACCACTAAAGCTACAGGGAATACAGGGAGAGCAGGACGTTCTGGTACCACTGGAGCTTATCGAGAATGGATTCAAAGTAAAGGTTAAATATGATAAAGGCAGCAATCGCTATTTCTTGAGACGGGATCATGTTGTAGTTCAACTAACACCGAAAGAGGATGGAGCCTGGGCGGTCGTGAACGGTAGTACACAAGTGCTTCCGTATGAGTGGAAAGAGCTGAATGGTCTGCCTTATGTATCGTCCAAGGTGTTGACAGACCACTTAGGATTTACTTCGACTTATGATGCGTCAAAGAAGACACTGGACCTTGTTCCACATAAGCTGAACAAGATCAGAATAACTACCCGTGTAGTTGATAAATCGATTCCAGAAGCCTCGATTAAGGTGGAGTACCCTCAGGTTGGTGGATTGAAGAATAAGAGTGCAGAGCGGAAAATTAACGATCTTCTGCAGAGCAGAACGGATGACTTTGTTAAGCAGTCACTAAAAGAGACGAACGAAGGTCCTCCAGTAAGCGGTCACACTTATCAATTCCTGGGCAACTATACGGTAACCTTCAATCGCGATGGACTGTTAAGCATCTTGCTGCAGTATTATTCATATACAGGAGGGGCTCATGGCAATCCTGTTCGTGAAGGTCTGACCTTCCGTCTCAGCGACGGGAAGCTGCTGACGCTTGATGAGTTATTAAAGGATAATCCTGAGTACCGCAAAATTGTCGATCCAGCGATTGCCAAGCAATTGGAAGCGACTGAGGGGTATTTTGGCGGCTTCAAGACGATCGGCAGTAATCCGAGCTATTATCTGAAGAATGACGGCGTTGTGATCTTCCTGCCACTGTACGAATATTTGCCGTATGTAAACGGCTTCCCTGAGTTTTATTTCCCATTCTCTGAGCTTGGGGTGAAAGTGGGGAAAATCGGCAAGTAGAAGCCAGCAACGACATAAAGACAGCAAAACAGCAGGTCTGGAAGTCCAGACCTGCTGTTCTTGTTGTTCTTATTATGCGTTAGCTTTATCGATAACTTTGTCGACTAGTCCGTATTCCATAGCTTCTATAGCACTCATGAAATTGTCGCGGTCCGTATCACGCTCGATTTGCTCTAGTGGCTTGCCTGTGCGTTCAGCAAGGATCTTGTTCAAATTGTCGCGCATTTTGAGAATGCGGCGGGCGCGGATCTCGATATCCGTCGCTTGGCCTTCTGCACCGCCGAGCGGTTGATGGATCATAATCTCACTGTTCGGCAGAGCGAAGCGCTTGCCTGGTGCGCCTGCATTTAGCAGGAAAGCGCCCATGGAAGCAGCTAATCCGACACAGATCGTGGATACATCGGATTTGATGAATTGCATCGTATCATAAATGGCCATGCCAGCTGTAATCGAACCGCCAGGGCTGTTGATGTACAAATGAATGTCTTTGCCGGGATCTTCGGCATCCAGGAATAGCATCTGCGCAATAATGGAATTGGCTACGACGTCATTGACCTGTGAACCAAGGAAAATGATCCGGTCCTTCAGCAATCTGGAATAAATGTCGTAAGCTCGTTCACCACGGTTACTCTGTTCAACAACCATTGGAATATAACTCACCGATAAACCCTCCTTATTATTAGCCCCACAGGGAACTCATTCCCTAGCATCAAGCTGTGTTCATATATACTTCGATCAATTCCAGAATTGACGGAATTGATGATTTGTAATCCCATAATAACTAATTTTTTATCAAAAGTCAAAGATAGTCAAACTCAAGGTAATAAAAAAGCCCACGAAGGGTTTTGTATGATAAAATATGGCGCGCCCGCGAGGAATCGAACCTCGATCTCAGGCTCCGGAGGCCTACGTCATATCCATTGGACCACGGGCGCATGAATTTTGTGCAACAAAGATGATTATACGGTATCTCTTTATAGATTGCAAGCAGTTAATTCTGTACAATAAAGCTATTGTCTTTGAAAGCGTTTTATGATAATTTAAATTCATAAAAACGTTTTTGTGAAAAAGGACGATCACCTATGACGAAAATTACAATTAAAGATGTGGCTAGAGAAGCAGGAGTATCTATTTCCACTGTTTCCAATGCATTGAATGACGTAGATGTGCTCACTCCGGAGACGAAGTCGCATGTGCTTAAGGTAGCAAAGCGCATGAACTATGTACCGAACTTGAATGGGAAGCTGCTGAAGACAGGCAAGACAAAGATGCTCGGCTTCTTTACGACCAGTGTGACGGGACCCTATTTCTACATTCTGGTCGAGTCAATGGCTCGTGAATGTGAGCGTCTCGGTTACGGTTTGAACGTATTCGTGACCAAGGATAAACAGGTCATCATGAGCAATATTTTAGGCCGACGTGTCGATGGGGTAGTGATATACGAAGAGCTCAAAATTGATAAGAATGACATCGTCTCTATGGAGAAAGACAAGATTAAGGCGGTGTTTCTGGACCGGGTTATTGAGAACGAGACGATGGGAAGCGTGATATTCGATTCCTACGTAGCCGGTTATGAAGCTACCAAATATTTGATCAGTCTGGGACATAAGAGAATCGCTTATATATCAGGTGTTGATACGATGTATGATAGCGTTCAGCGGCAAGAGGGCTATCTGGCTGCCCTTAGGGAGCACCAGCTGGAGACGGATGAGGATTACATTCTGCAAGGTTATTTTGAGGAGGAAGGCTCTTATAATGTCGTGAAATCATTCCTCCGTTCGCATCATGATAAAGTGCCGGAAGCTTTTCTGGCTGGGAACGACCTTAGTGCAATCGGATGTATTCGCGCATTGAAGTCGGAAGGTTACAGGGTTCCAGAGGATGTAAGTGTCATGGGATTTGACGATATTGAAATTGCTCAATATTTCTCGCCTCCGCTGACGACGGTAAGGAACCAAATTGCTAGACAAGGGATGCTCGTCATCGATCACCTAGTACGACTGATTCAAAAGAAGGAACAAGGCAAGCTACAGAAGCTATCCAGCGAAATCGTAGTGCGCGGTTCATGTCAGGTTAGGATAAAGCGGGATGATCTTATATAGATAGACAAATATAGGATCATTCCTATTTTTACAATCGGATGGGTAAATTCATTATGAAAATAAAAACGTTTTTATGGGTCTTCTATCTAGAAGGGGGAGTCGTAAATGGAGAAATTGGGCAGTGTACCCACCAAGAAGCCTGTTGGGCAAAGGATTAAGGAGTTTTGTGTAGATTTTAAAAATCAATGGGAAATTCAGTCGATGATTATCCCAGGCATTATTTTTATGATTATTTTTTGTTACATACCTATTTACGGACTGACGATCGCTTTTAAGAGTTATACGGTCATCGATACGCTGGATTCTGCTCCATGGGTAGGCTTTGAGAATTTCAAAATTATCCTGTCGGATAGATTTTTCTGGGATTCTGTCATCAATACACTGGGCATCAGCCTCATGAAACTATTGATCGGCTTCGTGATCCCAATCATTTTGGCGATCATGATTCATGAGCTTGGCATGGGGCGGTTCAAGAAGATGGTACAGACGATCTCGTATCTTCCGCACTTCCTGTCCTGGATCGTACTGGGCGGTATGTTGATCACCTGGCTTGCGACGTCGGGCTTGTTCAATCAGATTCTTCTTGATCTCGGAATTATTTCTAATCCGCAAAATATTCTGCTCGATCCAGGCAAGTACTGGTGGATTGCTACGTTGTCCGATATTTGGAAGGAAGCAGGCTGGGGTACGATTCTTTATTTGGCGATCATGTCCAAGATTGATCCGACTTATTATGAAGCGGCCAAGATTGATGGCGCGAGCCGAATGAGACAGATTTGGAACATTACCCTGCCGAACACGAAGATGATTATTAGCTTGAACTTGATCTTGACTGTAAGCGGTTTATTGGGGTCTAACCTCGATCAGACTCTCGTTCTGATGAACTCGCAGAACCGTGTCAGAGCGGAAGTCATCAATTCCTATGTGTATCGCATGGGGATGACACAAGGCGACTTCTCATATGCAACTGCGGTTGGTTTAGGCATCTCCATCGTCTCTGTTATTCTGCTTGTTACTGCAAACAAGGTGACGAGTAAATTAAACGATAACCAATCGGTTTTATAGGGGGGCATTCTTGTGAATCGAAATACACTTAAAAAAGACATCGATAGTCGAATATTTGACACCGTGAATGCGACGCTGCTCCTTATCTTTACCATCATTATCATCGTTCCATTATGGAATGTTATTGTATCGTCTTTCAGTTCAGGTAAGTCGATCTCCGAGGGTGGCTTCATTTTCTGGCCGAAGGAATTCTCTATGGAGAACTATGAAGCCGTATTCAGAGATTCAACCATCTGGCAATCCTTCTTCATATCTGTTGCTAAGACGGTTGTCGGGGTTGTAACTCACGTGTTCTTCTGTGCGATGGTCGGATACGGGCTTAGCAAGAAGAAGGTTCGCGGCCGCAAGCTGTATGTCACGATGGGCGTGATCACCATGTTCTTCTCCGGCGGAATGATTCCTACATACTTGCTGATCAAATCGTTAGGGTTATTGAACAGCTTCTGGGTCTATATCATACCTGCATTATTCAGCTACTACGACGTGATCATTCTGATGAACTTCTTCCGCAATGTGCCTGATTCATTAGAAGAATCGGCGAAGATCGACGGAGCAGGGGACTGGCGAGTGTTCCTGAAAATATTCATCCCTCTGTCCATGCCAGCGATTGCGACGATTGCCCTGTTCAACGGGGTAGGCCAATGGAATGACTTCATGACAACGAAATTGTATATCACCGACAAGAGTCTCTACCCGTTGCAAATGAAGCTCTATGAAATTATCGTTCAGTCACAAGTTCAATCGATGCAAAATATCGGGGGTTCAGCAGTAATTGAGACGACGACCAAAGGGGTCCAACTAGCAACGATCGTGATTACGACATTGCCGATTGTTGTGATGTATCCAATATTACAGAAGTACTTTATTTCAGGGATGATGCTGGGGGCGGTCAAAGAGTAAGAATACTTCTGGTAAGAGGGAAGTAAACGCAAGGTGCAGCTCAAACTTAATACTCTATTTAAATCAAAGGGAGGTAACAAAATGAAGGAGAGCAAGAAGAGTATTAGAAAGACAGGAATCAAGCTTAGTCTTGCCTTGATGGCTGTGGCATTAATGATTAGCGGTTGTGGGGGTTCCAAGGGCGACAGCGGCAAGAAGGGCGAATTGGTCTCTATTGAAGATCGTTATACACCGAGCGCAGATACACCAGCATGGAAGCTAGATAAGAAGGAAGAACCAACCGATTTGACCTGGTATGTGAACGCAGACTGGTGGAACACGGACTTCGGTAATGACGTAGTAACAAAGAAGATCAAGGAAGATCTGAACATTAACATCAAGTTCATCACTGGTGATGATACCAAATTGAATACTTTCTTTGCCGGTGGTGAAATGCCGGATATGATCACTACTTTTGGTGCTGACTCCGCTGTAGTACAGAAGGCTAATACATGGGCATATTCCTTAAATGATCTGGCTGATAAGTATGATCCATATCTCTATAAAGTAGCGGCAGAGGATACGCTGAATTGGTTCAAGTTGAAGGATGGCAAGACCTACGGATATCCTGACTACTCCAACACACAAGCTGACTATGACAGTGGGGAGATTCCAGCTAAGACAGCGTTCGTAATCCGTAAGGATGTATACGATGCATTAGGTCAGCCAAGCATGGGGACGCAAGAGGAATTCCTGAAGGTATTGAAGGATATCAAGGCTAAATTCCCAAGTCTGATTCCACTCGGCTTTAACTCAATCGGCGAGGGCGCTGGTTCCTTGGGCGACGTATTCCAGGACTTCCTTGGCGTACCACTTGAAGATAACAATGGCGACTTCTACAACCGCAACCTGGACGAAGACTATTTATCCTGGTTGAAGACTTTGAATACGGCTTACAGAGACGGAAGCATTAGCGATGATAGCTTCGCTGATGACGGTCCAGCTTTTGAAGAGAAAGTTAAGTCCGGTAAGTATGCAACGATGCTTCTCGACGGGACACCGCAGCAAGGCGGCCACTTGCAAATCTTCATGAGTGCTAATCCAGGCAAAGAATATATCGCGATTGATGGACCACAGAGCACAGATGGCAACAAGCCAAAGTTGAACCAATCCGGCATTACAGGTTGGATGATCAACTTTATTACGAAGAACTGTAAAGATCCTGCCAAAGCGATCCAAATCTTCACTTACCTGCTTAGTGACGAAGGTCAAATGCTGGTGAACTACGGGATCGAGGGTCAGACCTATAAATCGGTGGGCGACGGCAAATATGAGTTGTTACCTGAAGTGAAGGATTTGCAATTGAACAACTCCGATAAATTTAAGAAGGAATATCGGATGGGTGAATTCATTTTCTTTGGTCATGACCGGTATAAAGCACTGAGCACAGACTCCTTCCCAGAATCAATCAAGCAAATGCAAGAATGGGGCAAAGGTAAACTGGTTCCGCACTTCATTCTGGAAAATATCAACCCGGATCAAGGTACTCAGGAAGCACGCTCACTTACCGCTATCAATACGACGTGGAATACAACGATGGTAAGCATGATCCGTTCGAAGGATGATAATGAATTCAATAACAATTTGGCGTCCTACAAATCCTTCCTAGATGAGAATAACTGGGATAAGATCGTCAAGGCCCGTAGTGAGAAAATGAAAATTAATAAAGAAAAATTGGGTATTAAATAGTAGCTTATAGTTTCTGAGCGGGCCCCTCAAGCAGGGGCCTCTTTCTTCAAAGCCAAGATATTACACCTTAGTGAGCGTGGTATGGATAGACAAACCAGATCACAACAGAAACGGAGGAAACAGACATGCTGAAGCTAAGCATCTATCAGTCAAATGGTGAGAACGAATTGTTCGTGAACAGAGCTCCAGAACAGTTGACACCTATTTCGGCGGAGCAGCCGGTGAATACGGTGACGATTGATGAGCAGGAGACCTATCAGGTGATGGACGGATTTGGCGCTTCTTTTACCGATTCGGCGGCTTATTTGATTCATCAAGTATTGGACGAGGAACAGAGACGGGAATTGATGATCCGGTTATTCGACTCCAATGAGGGCATTGGGTTATCGGTTCTGCGCAACCCGATGGGCGCATCAGACTATGCCCGCAAGATATACAGCTATAACGATATGCCGGAGAGTGAGACGGATCTCGAACTGGAGCGGTTCTCTATAGCTCACGACGAAGAGGACATTATTCCTCTGTTGCAGGAAGCTGTAAAGCTGAATCCCGAGGTAAAACTGATGGCTTCGCCATGGAGCGCTCCGGGATGGATGAAGACGAGCGGGCATATGATCGGCGGGGAGCTGAAGAAGGAGTACTATCAAGTCTACGCGGACTACTTCGTGCGTTATATCAAGGCTTATGCTTCTTATGATCTGCCGATTTATGCAATAACGCCCCAGAATGAAGCTCTATACGTGCCCGGCCACTATCCTGGTATGTTAATGCTGCCAGAGGCGCAAAGTGATTTTATTAAGAACTATCTGAAGCCTGGGTTCATCAGCAATCAGATCGATACGAAAATATTGTGCTATGACCATAACTGGGATCGGCCTGATTATCCATTGACCGTGTTCGAACAAGCACATGATGAAGTGGATGGAGTAGCGTGGCATTGGTACGGTGGAATCCCATCTGCACAGAGTGACGTCCTGAACGCATTTCCGACGAAAGAGGTTCATTTCACAGAAGGCTCTGGCGGCGAGTGGATTCCGGCATTTGAACCGGCCTTCTCCAATGTGATGAGAACAGGGATTGAGATTCTAAGGAATCATAGTAAATCATTCGTGCTATGGAATATGGCTCTCGACGAGCATAATGGCCCTACGGTTCCTGGATTTGGAGAGAGTACTTGCCGCGGGATTGTGCTAGTAAATCAACAGACTCGTGAACTCACTTATACGCTGGATTATTACGCTCTAGCTCATTTCAGTAAATTCGTACGCCCTAAGGCAGTTCGCATTGCTTCCAGCAGCTATGACAACATCCGGTCCGTTGCATTTAAGAATACTGATGGCACAATTGCGACTATTTTATTTAATGATAGTGAGCAAGCAGGTAATGTGGAGCTGAAGCTACAGGAAGAATCTGTATTAAGCTTCCAGCTGGAGCCGAAGAGTGCGATGACGGTGTTCATTCGTAGATAATCATATGAAGTGTCAAAACGGGAGCTTCTCTTATTGTGAATAGATGCACAATCTATTTGCGATTGAGAGGCTCTTTTTGCGTGTGAAATGGGCCTTTGTGCGGTTTGAAAGGCTCCGACCATACTCTTGAGTATTAAGATATATTCATTTGTATGTATAAGTGGAAAGAGGTTTGAGAAATATACGTTCGTCAGGCTTGCAACTGGAATAAAAATTGGTTAAAATGACAGTGGGACTTAAAAAGTTAACCCGGGACATTTTAAGACCAGGAGAAGGAGAGAGAAGACGAAGCTTGCAGGAGTGGAAAGCATGCGTGATATATTAGAAATGCAAAGGCAGCTTCTTCCTGATCTCATGGAAATTCTCAAGAAAAGGTATACCATTCTTCACCAGATCATGTTGTCGGATGTGATCGGCCGCAGAACGTTAGCGGTCTCACTGAACATGACGGAGCGTGTGTTGCGGGCCGAGACGGATCTCCTGAAGGCTCAGGGCCTGATAGAAATCGAGAATATAGGCATGAGAATCAGTGATTCGGGCAGAAAGCTATTGGAGGATTTGGAGCCGGTAGTGAAGGAAATCTTCGGTCTGGCCAATCTGGAGGAGACGATCCGCAAGGCTTACGGGCTCCGTAAGGTTGTGGTGGTTGCCGGTGATAGTGAGGTCTCCCCGCTCACCAAGCGCGAACTTGGGCGAGCTGGTGCTAGGGCTTTGCTCCATGCGATGCAAGGTGATGATGTGGTCGCCGTGACCGGCGGTACAACGTTGGCAGAAGTTGCCGAGCAACTTACTCCGCCAGCGAATATATCACTGAAGCAGAGTTGGTTCGTTCCAGCACGGGGCGGACTTGGCGAAAGTCTGGAGATCCAGGCGAATACGATCGCCTCTGGTATGGCTAAGCGGGTTGGAGCCGGTTATAGGTTGCTGCATGTACCTGATCTTCTGGGAAAAGACGCATATGATTCATTGGTACATGACCCGAACATCCATGATATCGTGGATATGATCCGCCAGGCGCGGATTATTGTACACGGCATCGGAGATGCTATGCAGATGGCTCGGCGCCGCAAATTGGAGCAGCCGGTCATTGAAGAGCTACAGAGGGACGGGGCCCTTGCTGAATCTTTTGGCTACTATTTCAATAAGGATGGCGTTGTCGTTCATAAGATGTTGACTCTCGGACTTCGTCTGGAAGACATCATGAAGGCCGACACGGTCGTGGGCATTGCCGGAGGCAAGGCCAAAGCGGAAGCCATTCACGCCGTACTCAAGTTTGGACATGAAGATATTCTTGTCGTCGACGAAGCTGCAGCGGTTGAAATTGTGGGAGAGATTGAGCGGCAGGGACAATTAGAAGCAAGAAAGTAATATAACTATGGTTTACTCATGACAGGCTTATTTGCCTAGTCTTGATTAATAAAAAAGAACACTGGGAGGATCAATCATGAGTGTAAAAGTAGGTATTAATGGATTTGGACGTATCGGACGTTTGGCTTTCCGTCGTATTCAAAATGTTGAAGGCATCGAAGTAGTAGCTATCAATGACCTGACAGATGCTAAAATGTTGGCTCATTTGTTGAAATATGATACTACGCAAGGTAAATTTGACGGTGAAGTTGAAGTTCATGACGGCTTCTTCAAAGTTAACGGTAAAGAAGTTAAGGTTCTTGCTAACCGCAACCCTGAAGAATTGCCTTGGGGCGAGCTTGGCGTAGACATCGTTCTTGAGTGCACAGGCTTCTTCACAACAAAAGAAAAAGCTGAACTTCACCTTAAAGGCGGCGCTAAAAAAGTCGTTATCTCCGCTCCAGCTACTGGCGACATGAAGACAGTTGTATACAACGTTAACCATGAAATCCTTGATGGCTCTGAAACTGTTATCTCCGGTGCTTCTTGCACAACGAACTGCTTGGCTCCTATGGCTAAAGTACTTCAAGACAAATTCGGCATCGTAGAAGGTTTGATGACTACGATTCACGCATATACTGGCGACCAAAACACTTTGGATGCTCCTCATGCGAAAGGCGACTTCCGTCGTGCTCGCGCAGCTGCTGAAAACATCATCCCTAACACAACTGGTGCTGCAAAAGCAATCGGTCTGGTTATTCCAGAATTGCAAGGTAAATTGGATGGCGCGGCTCAACGCGTTCCAGTTGCAACTGGTTCCTTGACTGAGTTGGTTACTGTTCTTGAGAAGAACGTATCTGTTGACGAGATCAACGCTGCAATGAAGGCAGCTTCTGACCCAGAAACTTATGGATACACTGAAGATGAAATCGTATCTTCCGACATCAAAGGTATGACTTTCGGTTCCCTGTTCGATGCTACGCAAACTAAAGTATTGACAGTTGGCGACAAACAACTCGTTAAAACTGTAGCTTGGTACGACAACGAAATGTCCTACACTGCTCAATTGGTTCGTTCCCTGGAGTACTTCGCTAAGAAAGTTAAGTAATTCCTGTTTATTGAAATATCACATACCAAAGAGGAGCGACCTGCTATAAGGACTCCTCTTTGGTTCATGGATTGATTATTATTAATTTTGTAAATCTAAGTTTCTTAGATGGACATTCACACACACATATATATTAAATAGAGAGCAATACCGCTTAGGAGAGAAATCTAAAGACATATTTGGATTTGTGAGGGACCGGCCACTAGGAGCGGCACCGCGCATATTTAATAGGAGGAACGTGGAGATGAACAAGAAAAGCGTACGTGATGTAGAAGTAACCGGCAAACGCGTATTTGTGCGTGTAGATTTTAACGTGCCTATGCAAGATGGTCAGATTACAGATGATACTCGTATTCGTGAGACTCTACCAACGGTTAAGTACTTGATCGAAAATGGTGCGAAAGTAATTCTTGCCAGCCACCTTGGTCGTCCAAAGGGTCAAGTGAACGAATCGATGCGTCTGACTCTTCCAGCTCAGCGCTTGTCCGAATTGCTCGGCAAAGAAGTTGCCAAGGCTGATGAAGCTGTAGGCGATGCAGTTAAAGCAAAAGTTGCAGCTATGAACAACGGCGATGTATTGGTACTTGAGAACGTTCGTTTCTACCCAGGTGAAGAGAAAAATGATCCTGAACTGGCTAAGCAATTCGCAGAACTTGCTGACTTGTTCGTGAACGATGCGTTCGGAGCGGCTCACCGTGCACACGCTTCGACAGAAGGTATCGCTCATTTCTTGCCTGCAGTATCCGGTCTCTTGATGGAGAAAGAATTGTCCGTACTCGGCAAAGCATTGTCCAATCCAGAGCGTCCTTTCACCGCAATTATCGGTGGATCTAAGGTTAAGGATAAGATCGACGTAATCGACAACTTACTTAACATCGCTGACAACGTATTGATCGGCGGCGGTCTGACTTACACCTTCTTCAAGGCACAAGGCCATGAAATTGGTAAATCCCTGCTGGATGACACGAAACTGGACGCTGCTCTCGGATTCATTGAAAAAGCGAAGAAGCTCGGCAAGAACTTCTACCTTCCAGTAGACTGCATCGTAGCTGATGATTTCAGCAATGACGCTAATTTCGAAGCTGTAGATATCGATAGCATTCCTGCAGATTGGGAAGGCGTGGACATCGGACCGAAGACACGTGAAATTTATGCTGATGTAATCAAAAACTCCAAATTGGTTGTATGGAATGGACCAATGGGCGTATTTGAAATCGACAACTTCGCGAACGGAACAAAAGAAGTTGCTGAAGCTTGCGCGACAACTGAAGGCTACACAATTATCGGCGGCGGTGATTCCGCAGCAGCAGCTGAGAAATTCCACCTGGCTGATAAAATGAATCATATCTCCACGGGCGGTGGCGCTTCCCTGGAATTCATGGAAGGCAAGGCACTTCCAGGCGTAGTGGCTCTGAACGATAAATAAGCTGGTCTAATCTAAGTAACATAAAGGAGTTGAGCCGCATGAGAACACCGATTATTGCAGGGAACTGGAAGATGTTCAAGACTGTTCCTGAAGCAAAAGCATTCTTCGAAGCGGTGAAAGGTAAAGCGGAAGTAGAAGGCGTGGAGAGCGTAATTTGTGCTCCATTTACGAATCTTCCGGCTTTGGTGGAAGCAGCCAAAGGAACGTCGATCAAGATCGGCGCTCAAAACCTGCATTTCGAAGATGAAGGTGCATTCACCGGAGAAATTAGCGGAGGAATGCTGAAAGAGCTAGGCGTAGATTATGTCATTATTGGACATTCCGAGCGCCGCGCTTATTTTGCAGAGACCGATGAGATTGTAAATAAGAAAGTACATGCTGCATTCAAGCATGGCTTGACACCAATCCCTTGCGTGGGCGAGAAGCTGGAAGAGCGTGAAGCTGGCAATACAAAGGATGTAGTTAAGGTGCAAACCGAAGCTGCTCTGAAAGGATTGACTGCTGAGCAAGCTGCCGAGGTTGTTATCGCTTATGAACCTATCTGGGCGATTGGAACAGGTAAATCTTCAACTTCTGCAGATGCCAATGAAGTTATCTCTTACATTCGCAGCCTGGTACAAGGCTTGTACAATGATGAGGTTGCTGGCAAAATCCGTATCCAATACGGTGGTAGCGTGAAGCCTGAGAACGTGAAGGAATATATGGGCCAAAGCGATATTGATGGCGCGCTCGTTGGCGGTGCCAGCTTGCAGCCGGCTTCTTATATTCAATTGGTTGAGGGGGCAAAGTAAGATGACGACTCCAAAACCGGTAGCATTAATCATCATGGACGGCTTCGGACTTCGCAAGGAAGTAGAAGGCAACGCAGTTGCTCAAGCGAATAAGCCTAACTATGACCGTTATCTGAAGCAATATCCGAACACTACACTGACAGCTAGTGGTGAAGCGGTTGGTCTTCCTGAAGGTCAAATGGGTAACTCCGAAGTAGGTCACCTTAACATCGGCGCCGGCCGGATCGTATATCAAGACTTGACCCGGATCTCGAAGTCGATTCGCGAAGGTGAATTCTTTGAGAACGAAACCTTGGTAAATGCGGTACGCAGTGCCAAGAACAAAGGCAAGAAGCTTCATCTGTACGGCCTTCTGTCCGATGGCGGCGTGCACAGCCACATTAACCATATGCTGGCGATGCTTGATCTGGCTAAGAAAGAAGATATGCATGAAGTTTATATTCATGCCTTCCTCGATGGTCGTGACGTAGCTCCGGACAGCTCGAAGAGATATCTGGAGACTCTAATCAACAAGATCAATGAAATAGGCATTGGCAAGATCGCTACGGTACAAGGCCGCTACTATGCGATGGACCGCGACAAGCGTTGGGAACGTGTAGAGAAATCCTACCGTGCTATCGTATATGGCGAAGGACCAAAATATACCAATCCTATTAAGGCGGTTACGGAGTCTTACGAGAAGTCCGTATTTGACGAATTCGTTATGCCGACTGTCATCGTAGACGGTAAAGATCAACCTGTCGGTTTGGTTGAATCGGAAGATTCCGTAATCTTCCTGAACTTCCGTCCTGACCGGGCGATTCAATTGTCCAACGCATTTACGAATGAAGATTTCCGTGGTTTCGACCGTGGACCGAAATGTCCGAAGAATCTTCACTTCGTATGCTTGACGCTCTTCTCGGAGACGGTAAACGGATATGTTGCCTATTCTCCTAAGAATCTGGATAACACATTCGGTGAAGTGCTTGTACAGAACGGTAAGAAGCAGCTTCGTATCGCTGAAACTGAGAAGTACCCGCACGTTACGTTCTTCTTCAGCGGTGGACGCGATGTTGAGCTTCCAGGCGAGACTCGCGTACTGATCAATTCGCCGAAGGTGGCAACTTATGACCTTCAGCCGGAGATGAGTGCCTATGAATTGGCCGAGGCTTGTGTGAAGGAGATCGAGAAGGATGTGCATGATGCAATCATTCTCAACTTCGCTAACCCGGACATGGTTGGTCACTCCGGTATGCTGGAGCCGACGATTAAGGCGGTTGAAGTAACCGACGAATGCGTAGGCAAAGTCGTTGATGCTGTAACAGCCAAAGGTGGCGCAGTAATTATCATCGCTGACCACGGCAACGCAGACATGGAATTCGACGAGAATGGACGTCCGCATACAGCTCATACTACTAACCCTGTACCATTTATCGTTACTGACGAGAATGTTGTACTCCGCGAGAGCGGTATCCTGGCTGATGTGGCTCCAACGCTGCTTGATCTGATGGGACTTCCTAAGCCGGAAGAAATGACTGGCCAATCCATGATTGCCAGCCGTAAAGCATAAATATTAGGGTCTTATTGCAAGATACCTAAATATATAACCAAAACAAAACAATCAAATCACCAACAAAGGAGATATCTCAATGACGATTATTTCTGACGTATACGCTCGCGAAGTCCTTGACTCCCGCGGTAACCCAACTGTAGAAGTTGAAGTTTATCTTGAATCCGGTGCAATTGGCCGCGCTATCGTTCCATCCGGCGCTTCCACTGGTGCCCATGAAGCTGTTGAGCTTCGTGACGAGGACAAATCCCGTTACCTTGGTAAAGGTGTTCTCAAAGCTGTAGAAAATGTAAATGAACATATCGCTCCAGAAGTTATCGGTATGGATGCTCTTGACCAATTGGGTATCGATAAATTGATGATCGCTTTGGATGGAACTCCTAACAAAGCTAAATTCGGCGCTAACGCAATCTTGGCTGTATCGATGGCAGTAGCTCGGGCTGCAGCTGACGCTTTGGATCTTCCTTTGTACGTTTACCTTGGCGGATTCAACGCAAAACAATTGCCAGTTCCTATGATGAACATCGTTAACGGTGGCGCTCATGCCGACAACAACGTTGACGTTCAAGAATTCATGGTATTGCCTGTAGGCGCTCCTACTTTCAAGGAAGCTCTTCGTACTGGCGCAGAAATCTTCCACAACTTGAAATCCGTATTGAAGGCTAAAGGCCTTAACACAGCTGTTGGTGACGAAGGTGGATTTGCTCCTAACTTCACTTCCAACGAAGACGCTTTGTCCTCGATCATGGAAGCTATCGAAAAAGCTGGTTACAAACCAGGCGTTGACGTATTCTTGGGTATGGACGTAGCTTCGACTGAATTCTTCAAAGATGGCAAATACCATCTTGAAGGAGAAGGTAAATCCTACACTTCTGCAGAATTCGTTGATTTGCTCGCTTCTTGGGTTGATAAATATCCAATCATCACAATCGAAGACGGATGCTCCGAGGACGACTGGGAAGGTTGGAAGCTTCTTACTGAGAAGCTTGGCGACAAGATCCAACTCGTTGGTGATGACTTGTTCGTAACGAACACTGAGCGCCTTGAAAAAGGTATCAACGAAGGTATCGGTAACTCCATCTTGATCAAAGTTAACCAAATCGGTACTTTGACTGAAACTTTCGACGCAATCGAAATGGCTAAACGTGCAGGTTACACAGCAGTTGTATCCCACCGTTCCGGTGAATCCGAAGACAGCACAATTGCTGACATCGCGGTTGCTACGAACGCTGGCCAAATCAAGACTGGTGCTCCTTCCCGTACAGACCGTATCGCGAAGTATAACCAATTGCTTCGTATCGAAGACCAATTGGGTGAACTTGCTCAATACAATGGCTTGAAATCCTTCTACAACTTGAAGCGTTCTTAAGATATAGAGGAATTCAGCTAGTCCGAACATCATAGTCAGTCATAAGAAAGGATCTGTCCGAGACGTCGGCAGGTCCTTTCCTTGTGCTCTAGTTGTTATTCTCTGGGTATTGTGCTATAATAATAATGCTGTTTTTATATCTAAATTTAAGTTGGTAGGAAATCAATTTTCCGTTCGTTCTAACTTAGGAGGTGGATTTGGATGAATGTCTTTTTAGAGGTACTGCTTGTTATTTTCTCAGTTGGTGTGATTGCAGTTGTATTGCTGCAGGAAGGGAAGAGCGCAGGTCTCGCCGGCGCCATCTCCGGGGGTGCAGAACATCTCTTCGGTAAGAAGAAGGCACGCGGTATGGAACTGGTGCTTGAACGGACCACAGTAGTATTAGCCGCCGGTTTCTTCATTATGGCGATCGTCGTGGCTATTTTCGCGAAGTAGTCTGTTACTTAACAAATGTAATGAAGGGTTGTCCTTATCGTTAAGATATAAGGGACAACCCTTTTTTTGTGTATAAGCGCGTTCAGGAAAAAGGGATGCGGGAATCGCATTTCGTGTATACTAGAGTAAGGAGAATCATTGGAAATTATTTTCTAGCAATGATTGAAAATTTAAATACATACCGGTAAATAGGACAGGCCGGCTTGAGGTGGGAATTTATGATAACGGAAACAGATCTACTCGCGTTCATGCGTGAACAGGCATATAAACCGATGACGTATCAGGAATTGGAGGAATATTTCCAAATTTCAGATGCAGCGGAATTTAAAGAATTTCTGAAGCTGTTGAATCGATTAGAGCAAGAAGGAAAAATTGTATTAACAAGAAGCCAGCGTTACGGGATTCCCGAACGGATGAATCTGGTGAAGGGCCGTCTACAGGCGCATGCCAAAGGCTTTGCATTTCTGATCCCAGAGGACCGCGAGCATCCCGATGTATATATTCATGCCAATGATCTAAAAAGCGCGATGAATGGCGATACGGTACTGGTACGGATCAATTCGAAGAGCGTAGCTGGAGGCAAGCTAGAGGGCGAAGTAATCCGCATCGTTACACGGGCGGTTGTCCAGGTTGTCGGCGTCTTCCAGAACTTAGAGGCTTACGGTTTCGTATTACCGGATGATAAGCGGATTAATCGGGATATTTTTATTCCGAAAGAGTCTTTTGCCGGGGCGGTCGATGGCGAGAAGGTTGTCGTTCGTATCGTGAATTATCCGGAGGGGAGATCGGCTGCGGAAGGCGAGATTATTGAAATTCTCGGGCATAAAGATGACCCGGGTATTGATATCCTATCGATTATTCGCAAGCATCAATTGCCTGAGGCATTCCCTGATGAAGTGATGGCGGAAGCAACGGATGCACCGGATGAGATTGCCGAGGAGGATATCGTTAAGCAGGGACGACGTGATTTGCGCGATAAAGTGATTGTCACGATCGATGGCGAAGACGCCAAGGACCTGGATGATGCGGTCAATGTAGAGCTGTTGCCTAACGGGCATTACAAGCTCGGGGTGCATATTGCCGATGTAGGCTATTACGTCAGAGAAGGTTCCAAGCTCGATCATGAAGCTTATAACCGCGGCTGCAGTGTGTATCTGGTAGACCGGGTTATTCCTATGCTACCGCATCGGCTGTCGAACGGGATATGCTCCCTGAATCCGAAGGTAGATCGCTTTACGCTGTCCTGTGAGATGGAATTCAATGAGAAGCTGCATGTCGTGAAGCATGATGTTTTTACAAGCGTGATTCGGACAACGGAGCGAATGACCTATACCAATGTCCGCAAAATATTGCTCGAAGAAGATCCAGAGGTGACCGAACGTTACAGCGATTTGGTCGATATGTTCAAGACGATGCGTGACCTGGCGATGAAGCTGCGCTCGAAGCGGATGAAACGCGGCGCAGTAGACTTTGATTTTGAGGAATCAAAGGTGCTAGTGGATGAGAACGGTAAAGTAACTGATATCGTCAAACGGGAGCGTTCGATTGCTGAACAGATCATCGAGGAGTTCATGCTGGCGGCCAATGAGACGGTAGCAGAGCATTTCCACTGGCTGAAGGTACCGTTCATTTATCGGATCCATGAAGACCCTGATCAGGAGAAGCTAATGAACTTCATGGCATTTGCCGCTAACTTCGGTTATGCCGTGAAGGGTGGCAAGAGCAATAAGATACATCCACGCGCTTTGCAGAAGCTGCTTGAGGATATACAAGGGACGAAGGAACAGACTGTTATCAGCACGATGATGCTGCGGTCGATGAAGCAGGCGAAGTATGATGCCGAGAGTACGGGGCATTTCGGATTGGCGGCGGAGTTCTATACGCACTTCACATCGCCGATCCGCCGTTACCCTGACCTTGTGATTCACCGCATTATCCGTGAAGTGGTCGAACATAATGGCGTACTCCCTGCGGATCGGCAGGAGTATCTCGCCAGTCGGATGCAGGAAATTGCGCAGCAATCGTCCGAACGTGAGAGAGTTGCGGTTGAGGCGGAACGAGATACTGAACAGCTCAAGAAGGCAGAGTATATGCTGGACAAAGTCGGGGAAGTGTTCCCTGGCATGATCAGCAGTGTTACGAGCTTTGGGATGTTCATTGAACTGGAGAATACCGTTGAAGGTCTGATTCACATCAGCACGATGACGGATGATTACTACCATTTCCACGAGCAGCATATGGCACTGATTGGGGAGCGGACTTCGCGGATCTTCCGCATCGGCGATGAAGTGGAAATCCGTGTGGCTCGGGTAAATATGGACGAGCATACGATTGATTTCGAGCTTGTCGATATGAAGCCACGGAAGCGGGAGGGCTCCTTCGGAGAAGGCGGCGGCGGTCGCGACTCGCGTGGCTCGCGTGACGGATTCAGAGCAGGCAAACGGAGCGGTGGACGAACTGGTGATGGTGACGGTAGAGGTGCTCGCGCTGGAGCTGGCGGTAAGCTGGGAAGAGCAGGCAAAGCTGGTGGACAGACTGGCGGCAAGACTGGTGGTAAGAGTGGTAAAGTAGGTAAGACAGTTAAGTCGGGCGATAAAAGTGGTAAGGCGGGTAAGGGTCCAGCACAAGCTAGCGCGAATCAGGTTGGTGCTGGCGAGAACTGGATAGACAGTATACCTATTGATAATGGTACGTATAAGGGGAAAAAGCGTGGCGCTAAAGGCGACGGCGCAGGTGATACACCTGCGGTAAGCTTTGGCTTCGGCTCCGGCAAGGGCGGCTATGCCCCCGGGTCTGTTGCCGTCAGCCGCGATGCCGGTGGGTATCGCAACGGCGAGAAACGCTCGCGGCGTGGGCGCACGAGCGAAGAGAACACCGGCGGCGGAAGCGGGGGCAATGTCGCCGATGAAGCCTTGACGCCAGCATCGCGCAAGGGGCGTGGCGGCAAGAGCAATGGTGGCGGCCACAAAGCCAAGTCTGGTGGAAATAGCACCGCCGCTTTCGTACGCAAGAAGAAAAAATAGTCTGATATACAATGCTTGCTTGTACTGAAGTAGAGCGAATGGAGCCTGGGTGCTACATTCGCTCTTTTTATAGTTAATTAGTTAGTGAGTCGGATATTTGGATATTTGGATTGACCTGTGGTTCGCTTGAACTGTCCTGTGTAAATGTACTTTTTATTAAAATGTCTTTCAGAAGGTGGACACTTATGTGGAGGTGTGACAAGTAAGTTCCAATGTAGAAGACCATATATGTAGAGGTATTATTTTTTCAAGCCCTATATATTGATTTTACGGGTCAGAGCTGAATATACCCCTAGTGTCCACTTTTAAAAAGACATATTTTGAAATTGTCCATGTGGAAAAGACGAAGAGAAGAATTTGTATATCATAATTGTATATATGATGATATTCATAAATAGATATCTAGAATGAAACACTTACTTGATTGATAATGATGCATTTAATATATATTCAAGTATACTGAAAGTGCATGATCGGATGATAAATTGATTCTTCGATGATTGTGAATGTGATTTTGGCTCAGTATTATTTGGATACAGGCTTTATTGGTGATGATGGGGAACGGGGCGATTTCTTGATTTTAGCCTGTAGAGTTGGTACAATAAATCTCTAGTGTACTTGATCGAATGGGTTGAACGATGAGGAGGAGAATGGACATGGGTAAGAAAAATGATGGTAAGGTTTTGGCGCAGAATAAAAAAGCTTCCCATGACTACTTCATCGAAGAAACCTTTGAGGCAGGTATGGTGCTGACGGGCACGGAGATTAAATCCGTTCGTAATGCCCGGGTGAATATTAATGATGCTTTTGCGACGATTCGTAATGGCGAGATTCATATTCATAACATGCATATTAGTCCTTTTGAGCAAGGGAATCGGCATAATCCAACGGATCCGACCCGGGCTCGTAAGCTGCTGATGCATAAGGTACAGATTAATAAGCTTCTCGGTCTCTCCAAGCAGGAAGGTTATTCGATTGTTCCGCTGAAGATTTATGTTCGTAACGGATATGCGAAGCTGCTGATCGGGCTTGGTAAAGGTAAGAAACAATACGACAAGCGTGAGGCGGCCGCCAAGCGGGATGCACAGCGCGATATTCAACGTATTTTGCGAGAGAAGCAGAAAGTGGCAAGATAAACAGACGGTTATTGGTAAGGCTATATATGCCTGTACTTCCTTCAAGTCCATAAGCAATATGGATTCGAAGTGTGTTATACTAAGTGATGTAAGCAAGTAATGATTTGATTTTATGCACCTTTGCCGGATACTCTTGAGATCCAGCCTTTATAATACGGGGGCGTTTTTGGATTCGACGGGGGTAGTTCGAGCATGGGTAGCGGGTAGTGGGGACGCGTCCGCTTCATCAACGCTAAAGCCTATTAAACGGCAAACAACAAAACAACTTCGCATTAGCAGCTTAATAACCTGTTAGCGAGCTCCTACCCTGCATCGCCCATGTGCCGGAATAGGGGCCCAACTTTAGTGGGATACGCTGTCACATCTCCGCCTGGGGTGTGCTGAAGAAGACAATCAGGCTGACCTTAACGATAGCCGGTTACGGGGCGCTTGCTAAGGTGACATCAAAACCGTGACTACACCCGTAGACACCTATGTGGCGTTGCCTTCGGACAGGGGTTCGACTCCCCTCGCCTCCATAAGTAGTAGCAAAAACGGACACCAAAATGGTGTCCGTTTTTGCTTGCTCGTATTTTAAGGGGTGGGGTAAACCGCTTCGACTCTAAGGCTTCGGGCTACTCTGACGTCGAATACGACATATTTCTGATGAAGGCTTACTTTAGTAGAGGATCTTTACTGCTATTATTAATTGGTACAATTCACACAGTTTGAGCTTGCAACAAAAGCTCTAGGTCCAAGCCCAGAAGAAGCCATCACGGTCCCAGGCTACTCTTCCTTTATGGAGCTTCTTGTATAATTTTTTCACTTCTTTATCGATGGATGTATGTCCTAGCTCATTTACATATAAGTATTGAATACCATAATGGTCCTTTATATGAGTAACGACATCCTCTTGTCGTAGTATTCCCTTGTCCGTTACCTCACTTAGCATCCATTGTGCAATTTCCTCAGATTTCTCCTGCATCGTTTCACTTCCTAGGATTAAATTAATTTTGTTCACTAGCTTATCATATTTTACCCGATGTGTCAGATGACTTCTTAATAGGAGAGGGAAGAGTTATCTGTACTTCTCCCTGCTAAATGCTTCGCGGAATTGTCTTGGAGACATCCCAGTGAGTTGTTTGAACAATTTGGAGAAGTAATACACCGAGGAGAAGTGGTATTTCTCGGCTATTTCTGTAATGAACAATTAAATATAATAACTCACTCATGAGGTCGGGTTTTTGTTTGATTGGAAATTGTAGATGCACAGGAGGCCATTCTGCAATCAACTCTTGGACGTGGACCGATACTGCTTCGGGGTCATGCCCGTAAATTTCTTGAAAGACTTCGTGAAATGGGATTGATCATAGTAATTGAGCCGCGCTCCAATCGATGAAGTCGAATCATTCGTTAAGCTAAGCAGCTTCTTGGCCTCATCTATCCGCTGTTTCTGGATATATTTCATCAGCGTCATGCCTGTCTGCTCCTTGAATAATTGGATCAAATAGCTACCGTTAAGATCGGCCAATTCTGCAAGTTTATCTACTGTAATATCTTGATATAGATGATTGAAAATATACTTTTGGCACATCCTCACCGACCTGGATACACCATCTCTTTGGCTCTGCTCAACCCGTTCCGCGAAGTCATACATCATTCGAACTGATACAGCCTCAACCGTCTTGATATCTTTCTGTTCCTCGATTTGTTGGATATACAAGTCACTGAGCTTGAAGGCCAGTTCCTCAAATATCCCCCCTTCCACAGCAGCTCTCATTACTATCGCTGTCAAACAGATCGCTATATTCTTAGTATTGCGAAGCTGGCTTCGCTTGGATAGAATTGGCGTACCTTCATTTGGGAAAATCGTCCATATCTTAGCAAGTTCTGTTGTATTGCCTGTACGAATTAACTCAAGAAACTGCTTCTCCATCTTCAGGCTAGCATGAGTGAACGATAATTCCTGCTGTGCTGATATTTCATTCTCTATCTCACTCATGAGCATATTAGGGAGTATATATTCATAGCTGTACTGCTGCACATCGGTAATCTGTAAAGTCTCTTGATTAATGATCCAGTTCGCAAGTACGGCAATATGAAGTAGACGAAGACGTTTTATAACAGGTAGGCTGCTCCAAAACTCCTTCCAACGTGGCAGATCGCGATAGGATATTTGATGATCGTTTACGAAACCGTCGATAAGCTCATCTGTGGGAATCTGCTGAATGGAAGGTCCAACTACGACGAATCCTTGACGCTCCCCATTGCGTTTAACAGGCAATACAATGAATTCCTCCCAGAAGTTACTTGAGAGGATGACGGGGTGATCTACCTTTTTCTTCATAAAAGGTCGAATCTGAGCTTCTATTTCTTTGAAAAAAAGTTTATGCTTCTCTTCCATCCCCCACATCATATCCAATGAATCCCCATTTTCTGAATAAAAGACAGCGATCTGGATTGTCTCGTATAGAAGCTTACATGAATAAGCTAAATCCGGATGCTCTTGAACATTATTCATTATAGAATTCTCCTATTACGTACAATTTTTTAATATATTATACCATAATAGAAAGCGGTTTCATGAAAAAATATGATTCATAAAGTTTTAGGAGGTAATTATTCCATGAAATGTGATATCCAAGCTTTGATCGCTGAAATGACACTGGAAGAGAAGGCCAGTATGTGTTCAGGTCGTGATTTCTGGCTTCTGAAGAGGCCAAAACAGAACGGTGACATCTTTCAACCTTGCAAGAATGCATGAGAGGAATTGAAGGAATGTTCACGGAAGGGATGCTGGATGGAATTATTCAGCAATTGAATAATCTCTAAGTTGCTTATAGATGACAATAGAAGGGGTAAACGTCATGGATACAGTGAAAATCAAGTTTAGAGAGAAACTTGGGTATGGATTTGGCGATCTAGCCAGTAGTTTAATTTGGACGGCAACCGGTATGTTTCTACCTTTCTTCTATACCGATGTCGTCGGAATCTCCGCTGCAGCTGTCGGTACATTGCTGCTCGTCGCACGTATATTCGACGCATTCATTGATATCGGAGTTGGAGCGATGGTCGACAAGACGAAGAGCAAGTACGGTAAGGCCCGCCCTTGGCTGCTATGGCTCGCCGTTCCCTTTGGCATCTCCGGCATTCTGCTGTTCACAGCACCGAACCTTGGGCCAACAGGTGCACTGATCTACGCCTATGCCACCTATTTGCTGCTTAATCTAATTTATTCGGCAGTTAATGTTCCTTACGGCGTTCTGAACTCCATGATTACGCAGGATCAATATCAACGTTCACTGCTCAATATATTCCGGATGCTATGTGCGATCATTGGTACGCTGCTCATAACGACAATGACGCTGCCTCTAGTCGACGCATTTGGTGGAGGCAGTGGGGGCTGGAGTAGAACATTCCTGATTTATGGGGCTCTCTCTGCCATTCTTTTAATCATCACGTTCCGTACAACAAAAGAGCGGGTTAAGCCATCTGTTGTGCAGAAAGAAATTCCTTTTAAACGAGGCCTCAAAGCATTGTTTCGAAATAAGTACTGGTTAATCATGGTAATCTTTATGCTCACCACAGGAATCTCTGGAGCCGTTGGAAATGCAGTTGGCATCTACTATTACCAATATATTATGCATGACAAGAGTCTGGTCGGTTTATTAGGGACAATTGGACTCGCTCCGCTCGTCCTAGGATTACTCTTTGTAGCGCCGATTATTAAAAGATATGGCAAACGGAACGCAGCACTTGTCGGATCCTCAATCATACTCCTTGGCGGTCTGATTCTACTTATTGACCCAACGAATCTCACCGTGATTATTATTGCCACGCTTATCAGATCTATTGGCGGGATTCCCCTCGCAGCCACGATGTTCGCCATGCTGGCTGACACGATCGAATATGGCGAGTGGAAGACGGGGATGCGTACAGAAGGGCTTGTCTATAGCGCCGGCAGCTTCGGGTCGAAGGCTGGCAGTGGTATTGGCTCCGCCCTCGTCGGATGGCTGCTTGCTTTAGGCGGCTATGTTGGCGGTCAAGAGGTGATCAGCGCATCCGCAAGTCATATGGTTCAATTTATGTTTATCTATTTACCTATTATCTTAGGCGTCATTCAACTACTCCTTCTGATTCCTTATAAGCTCGACAAGGAGTATCCGCAAATCATTGAAGATTTAGCAAAAGCAAAAGAAGCTTAGATCGTCCAGAGGAGGTAAATATCATGCAGGCAATCAAAGTCAAAATGCCGTCGGATGGCTTTCATGTTCTACTAGCCAAGCAAATTAGTGTGTCTGCCGCGGCCACTCAATCAGAGATTCGCATCATCTGGGATGATCATAATATCATCTCCGATGCGAAGAGCATTCTCGGGGTAATGGCGATGGAGGCAAAGAGAGGAACGATTCTTACGCTTACCTTTGACGGACCAGACGAGGAACAAGCCATGGAGCTTCTATCGTCATTGTTCGAGGGCGAGAAGTGACGGTTGACCCGCGTTGCGTTATATCGATCGAAACAATTTAGAAATCACTATATAAGTACGGAGGTTACCAGGTTATGTTAGGAAAATGGCATGCATTTATCGACCAGCCTTTACAAATGAAACTAAAATTTATGATCAGAAATCTGGATGGATTGATTACTGTCTCCTTCAGTATGGAGCCCTTCCCAATCACCATTACATTTGATCGAGCGACTTTGGATCATAATCATCTGCAAGCTTCCGGCAAAGCACAGATTTTATCAGGAGCGGAGGCAATACTTGAGATGCATTTCTCCGGTGAAACCTGTCAAGGGACCTTGAATCTGCCACCTTTCGGATCTCTTGCGTTCGAAGGTAAGCAAGGGGCGGGGTCAACACTTGCCGAAGGGATCATCGAAGAACTGGCGAAGTACCGCCGCGTTGATGTGAAGGAAAGAACGGATGTCGAGATCGCTGAGGAAACCGAGAAGCTGCTCGCCAAGTTGTCCATCACCGAGAAGGTGGGCCAAATGAGCCAGTGCATGGCATCGGACTTTTCGTTCGGAGGTGACGTCGCATCGGATCCGCCCGAGAAGCTGGTAGCCGAAGGTCGTGCTGGATCAATTCTCGGGGCCTTTGACATTCAACGTGTATTCGAATTGCAGAAAATCGCGGTCGAACAATCGCCGCATGGGATCCCGCTGCTTTTTAATGCGGATATCATTCATGGCCACCAGACCATTTTCCCGATTCCACTGGCTTGGTCGTGCAGTTGGGATATGAATGCGATTGAGGAAGCCTGTACCATTTCAGCGAAAGAGGCCAGTGCCTCAGGCATCACCTATAATCACGGTCCGATGGTTGATGTTACACGCGATCCGCGTTGGGGGAGGGTCATGGAAGGCGCAGGCGAGGATCCGTACTTAGGATCGCTGATCGCTGCCGCTCAGGTTCGAGGTTTCCAAGGCGATACATTATTCAATGAAGAGACGATCATTGCATGCTTGAAGCATTTCATCGCATACGGCGCAGCTGAGGCTGGTCGCGACTACAACACCGTTGACATTTCGGAAGGCACATTACGCAACGTTTACCTACCGCCGTTTAAGGCGGGCATTGATGCGGGAGCTGGATCCGTCATGAATTCGTTCAATGTGTATCAAGGCGTACCTGTAGCTGCCAATAAGACTCTAGTGAATGGCCTCCTTCGGGAAGAGCTGGGCTTTGACGGAATTATGATTACGGATTACGGAGCAATTGAGGAAATCGTGGTTCACGGAAATGCCAGAGATTCGAAAGAAGCGGCCAAAAAAGCGATTGATGCGACCATGGACATTGAAATGGTCACTCGTGCATACGATCATTTGCCGCAGTTGATTGAGGAAGGAAAGGTGTCAGAAGCGCAGTTGGATGCGGCAGTAAGACGAATTCTGACTTATAAATATAAAAAGGGACTGATGGATGATCCATTCCGTTACATTCGTCCCGAGAAGGAAACGGAATATCATTTCCATGAAACGCATCTGAAAGCGAGTCGGGAATTGGCGCACAAATCAATTGTGTTACTCAAGAATAACGGCGTACTGCCACTCGTGAAGAGCGCAGCGAATATCGCAGTGATCGGGCCATTCGGCAGCAGTAGAGATTTGCTCGGTTCATGGCAGTTCTCCCGTTTCGGTGATGATACTGTGACGCTGCGGGAGGGACTTGAAGCGAAAGGAATCGCACAAGAACGCCTACGGTTCGCGGAAGGATGCGGTGTACACCACGAGATCGAGGGCGGCCTGGAGCAGGCTGTATCTCTGGCAAGCGAGTCGGATGTGGTCATTCTAGCGCTTGGCGAAAGCAGCGATATGTCCGGCGAGGCGGCCTCCCGCACAGATATTATGTTGCCTGAAGTACAGCAGCGATTGGCGGAGCAGATCGTCAGCCTTGGCAAACCGGTCATTCTTGTGCTCACAAACGGACGTCCGCTCGTGCTTACATGGTTTGAACAAAATGTCGATGCGATTCTGGAGACGTGGTTCCTCGGATCACAAGCGGGCCATGCCATCGCTGACGTATTGTTTGGCGACGTGAACCCTTCAGGTCGATTGACGATGAGCTTCCCGGCGAAGGCGGGACAAGTGCCAATCTATTATAACCGGTTTAATACCGGCCGTCCTGTTACGGCGAAGAATCAGCATGAGAAGTTCATTTCTAAATATCTCGACAGTCCGAACGAGCCGCTCTATCCATTTGGATATGGCCTTAGCTACTCGACATTCCAGTATTCGGATCTGGTACTCGATCGCACGATCATGTCTGCTGACGATGTGCTTACCGTGACGATCACGGTGGCCAATATCGGCGAACGTGCGGGACAAGAGACAGTTCAGCTGTACATTCAAGACCTCTATGGAAGTGCCGTGCGTCCAGTGATGGAGCTGAAAGGATTTGCTCAAATCCAGCTGCAGCCGGGGGAAAGTAAGGTCGTCTCGTTTAAAGTGACGGAAGAGGAATTGAAATATTATACAGCAGATGGAAGCTATCAGGCAGAGGCCGGAGCTTTCCGAGTATGGATTGGTTCGAATGCGAGAGATGTTCAAGTGGCTGATTTTGAGTTGATGAACTGAAGGTCTGCTAATTATTAATGTTATATATTAATATTCTTCCCTCAATACAATGAAGACCCTCCCCTTGCTCACTCGGAGCAAAGGGAGGGCCTTCCAATTTCAGATGCTATTGACTATCATACTTGAGCGTATAGTTACAAGTTAAGCCTCAGGTCAAGCACGATGTTCAGCATCCGCATGATCATTGCTGCCGACTGATAACGGGAAGCGGCGGCGTCTGGTGCGAACTTGCTGTCGCCGACACCGTTCACGATACCTGCTTGGCTAAGCTGATTGATATATTCAGCGGCCCAGTTACCGTCGATATCGGAGAACTTCGTTCCGTTAGCTGCGCTCATATTCAGAAGACGAGCTAAGATTGCAGCCATTTCGGCGCGAGTAATCTTTTGATCCGGCTTGAAGTTGCCATCACCTGTACCGTTCACGATACCTGCACGATGCAATGCTCTAATGTTAGCATCCGCCCAGTGACCATCCGTGTCGGAGAAGGAACCATCCGCTCCTGTCGTGTTAAGACCTAGCGCACGAACGATCATCGTAGCGAATTCTGCGCGTGTTACATTATCAGCACCGTGGAATGTACCATCAGCCTCTCCTTTGATTAGACCAAGCTGCGAAGCAAGCTGTACTGCCTTAGCAGCCCAGTGCGTAGCTGGTACGTCAGAGAATTTGATTGGTTCGTTCGCTTGCAGCGCTTGTTGCAGAGCAGCCTTTAATTGCTCTGCGTCAACAAGTTTACTATTCAACAATGGCTTCTCCGGAGTTGGTGTCTGCTCTGTAGAGCCAGAATCCGTTCCCGAATTGGAGTCCGGTGTAGAGCCAGAATTCGCTCCAGGACCGGTGTTCGTCGTAGAACCAGGGCCCGGCTGTGTCGTATCCGTGCTTGTATAGCGCGTCACTAAGATCGTCAGATCAGCAGTATTCCCCGCACTGAATTCGAAGGTCAGGACATCATTGTTTGACAATGTGGCCAAGTAACTCTTCTTAATTGTAACAACTTGCGTACCGTTCGCCGAAGCAGCAGCTACGCTGTATTCTTTGCCTTCGACAAGTAAAACACTGCCCTTCCTTATTGCGCTGAGCGTGTTGCTATTCAAAGTTATGTTCACCTTAGCGTCAGCTTGTGAATTTGTGTAGAACGTTACTGTTTCTGGTGAAATTGTGGAAATTGGTGCATCTAAACCTATAACCGCCCAGAATGCCGCCTTTGGCCTATAGCTGTTGTCGAACAATAAAGGCATTCCCGAACCGCGCCAGCTTTGTACATCGGCCTTGCCCCAGAATGTAACACGGTCGATATTGTCGGCATATTTCTTGTAAATTTCGAACAATGTGCCATATTCTTTCGCTTGTTCAGCCAACTTCGCTTTGTCAAGGTGATAGTTTTTGTTTTCCGAGTAAGGAATGTCAAGCTCAGAAACGCTGATTCTAGCTCCGGTTTCAATGAATCTCTGGATAGTAGTCTCCACTTCTTGAGCGTTCACATCTGGCTTGCTACCAATCCAGAAGTGAGATTGCATTCCAATGCCTTCAATCAACTTACGACCATCATAAAGAGAATCTTGCTCCCATTGCGCGTTAAGGTCTTCAACCATTAGCGCAATTTCCTTGTACTTGTAAGTCTCGTTGTAGTCGTTGTAATACAACGTAGCTTTGCTACCAATTTGGTCTTGCGCTAAGTGTGCAAATACGAACGCATCGTACATAAAATCCGCGCCACTTTCGCCCTTGTTCTCGTCCGCGCCTGTGGCATAAGCTACATACCAAGGTGAACTCGTACGTAAGCCTGTTCTCCAATCACCATTAACAAATTTTGATGTATCGTCGTCGAAAGCTTCATTTACAACGTCCCAAGAAATAAGATTAGGGCTATCGAAATGCGTGATTACGTTAGTAATAAAAGTTTCCATGTTTGCCTTGGCGGCCGCACGAGTGCCAGAAGCCCCAGTATTAATGAAAGCCGGAGTTTGTGAATGCCACACAAGCGTATGCCCGTGAATGGACTGGTTATTATCCTCGGCCCACTGAACAATTTGATCAGAACCAGCAAAGTTATACTTGCTTGTATCCGACAAATCACTTGCCGAAGAAATGTTCTTTAATAGATTTTCAGGCTTCATCGAGTTTTCAGCAGTTACTGCGTTATACTGCTTGTCGTACATTGCAGTAAGTGTTGCGTTAGTAGTTTGCGCTGGCTCCATGATGTTGCCTACTTGGAAGTATTCGCTGTAAGCGTCTTTCAGTGATGGTAGAGAAAGATCCCACTTCGCCTCTGGCCATTCATAATCGTCTGGCACAAATTCAGAAGATGAGTTACTTTTCCAATTTACTAAAACTGTGCCACTATCATCAGTGATTTTAATGTTGTTTAGCATAAAGTCACTACTGCCTGACGTGCCACGAATACCAATGTTACCAATAAGCCCTTGAGCAGGTTCGTTGCCGCTCATGGTGAAGTCGATTGCATAGTCAATCGCTTGAGCCTGTACAACACCTGCACCAGCGAATGAAGCTGGAAGTCCGTTAGCTGTTACACCAACTTCATATGTGCGTTTAGGATCCGCTGTGACAACTGCTGCATCTCCTGCAGTATAACCGCCATTGTCATTGCCAGTGATCCAACGAACACGATATCCAGTTGCACCTGTGGATGTAGCATTGAATGTAAGGTGATATTTTGTGTCTTTAACAGGTGTGAAAGCTACGGTATCGCCAGTAGAGAAAGGCCATACAGAACTATCAGTGCCCAAAATAATGTTAGCGCCTGACCAGCTGTCGCCGTTTGATGTTAATGAAACATGAACACCAGGAACATTTGGCAATGGTTTAAGAGGCATTGCTATTCCGCCTTTAACTTTAACAACAAGTGTATCAATTACAAATCGGGACAAACCAGGGTCGGCTTGTATTCTAAGCCCAGATGTTTCGCCTGTGCCTGCAGCCGCCGTTCCGCTATAACTTAATGTGAATGTGCGGGCTGCATCAACTGATTTTAAAGTTGCGTAGGAAGGGCCCGCACCACCTAAAACGATTTGTGCGTCGCTAGGAATAGTAACACTATCAGGAATATGCCCTGTCATTTCAACAGTGTAATCAGCCTCGGCCTTTAAGCCAATTGCGGGTGCTTTAACATCAACGCCATCATAGTTAAGCGTTCTGTTGGAAAGGTTAAGTGACACCATGCCATTAGTATCCGACTCAGCGTCGATTGTTAGGTTGCCTGCACGTGCTAAATAGGTATTTCCACCTCGAGAAACTAAGTCGGCTAGCCCGGTGTCCTGTTGCAAGTCGTAGGCTACTACAACTTCTTCCGAAGGTGTTGTTGAACCGCCAGCTTTAGTGGTGATCTGCAAATCCGTGAGGTATACAATGGTGCCTTGCGCCGTGCTGCCCGTGTCAATCTGCATATTGCCGCCATCAGCGTTTTGTGTCCAAGTATAGGATACTGGAGTTGGCGCGCTGCTGATGTTTGTTGTCGACCACGTGCCCTTCGCATTGTTACCTCTCACGCGCACCTCGCCATTACCGTCCCCTACATAGACGCTAAATGTAACCGAATACGTCTTGTTCGCCTCAGCTACGAAACCGCTGGTCGCGTAATAATTAGTTCCGCCTACAGCGGTTCCGGTTTGGATATTGATCGCCTTATACGTACCACCCGACGGATTAATTCCTAACGAGCCGCCGTCGTACATCGCCATGGACGATGAGCCCTTGTCGGCTATTTGAATACCAGGCTGGTACGCGCCATCAGTACCTTGTAGGTACTCACCGTCACTCGTCGTGCCCGGAACGCCCAACTTGCTCGTGTCCAGAGACCAAACGACCTTATCAGCCGGAGCCTCATTTGAAGCAGTGATCTGCAGATCTGAGAGGTGTACGATGGTGCCTTGCGCCGTGCTGCCCGTGTCAATCTGCATATTGCCACCAGCAGCGTCCTGTGTCCAAGTATAGGATACTGAAGTTGGCACCTTGCTGATGTCTGTTGTCGACCACGTGCCGTTCGCGGCGGTGTCGGTCGCTTTGTTGCCTCTCACGCGCACCTGACCGGAGCCGTCCGCTACATAGGCGTTGAACGTAATTGTATACGTTTTGCCCGCCTCGGCTTTAAAACCGTTGTTGGTGTAATAATCAGTTCCTTGTACAGCGGTTCCGGTTTGGATATTGATCGCCTTATACGTACCGCCCGACGGGTTAATTCCTAACGAGCCGTCGTTATACATCGCCATGGACGATGAGCTCTTGTCGGCCACTTGAATACCAGGTTGGTACATGCCATCAGTGCCTTGTAGGTACTCACCGTTGGCAATTGTACCCGGAGTCCCCATCTTGCTCGTGTCCAGAGACCAGACAACGTTACTGCCGGGAGGAATTTCAGCCGATGCCGAAAAGGGCACTGACGTAAAGACCAGCAGTAGGCTGCACAGCATGGCAAGGTAAGATTTCTTTCCCATACGCCGTTTCTTTCTCATTCGTTGATTCTACCTCCCAATTAGTTTTGTGTAGTTCAATAATGTAACCGCATACATTTGCGGTGATAATCTATGTATATCAAAAAAGTGGAGGGAAAGCCTTGCAGTATATGCACAATAGTTATCATGCCTACGCAGAAGGAAGCCGAATAGATGGGGCGGTTATATCATTAAATCAATATAATGCAATCAGCATGACGGCCGAAGATTTCTTTCTCATGCGTTGATAATACATCCTAAAAAATATAGAATAGCACTAAAGGCGTAATCGCTTTCAAGGTCGAGGATAATCTATGTATATCAAAATAAGATATGCACGAGAGATATCATGTTTGTGCAGAAGGGAACTCTAGCTGAATGGATGGGATGGGGAGAAACATATGAATTCCATGGATCGAATTAATAGTGCGATTGATTATGTTGAAGCCCATATTACAGAGGAAATTGACTTTCAGCAGGTTGCGAGAAGGGCGTGCTGCTCGGTATATCATTTCCAACGTATGTTTTCCTATATAACGGATATCTCACTCTCCGAATATATTCGCCGCAGGAGGCTTACGCTGGCAGCATTTGAGTTGAGAGAGGGTGGAGAGAAAGTCATCGACGTAGCTGCCAAGTATGGGTATCAGTCGCCTGAGGCTTTCTCACGGGCATTCAAAAGCATGCACGGCATCATGCCCACGATGGCACGGAACCCAGGCGCGCCGCTCAAAGCTTATCCTAAGCTCTCCTTCCACATGTTTGTGGATGGTGATAGCGAGATCAGGTACCAGATCATGGAGAAGTCGGCTTTCGAGGTATGCGGGATTAAAGCGGATATCGACGTGGATCCGGAGCGGATGCATGCCCAGATCACTAAGTTCTGGGAAGATAATATCGACAGTGGCGTCATGGGTCAATTCCACCGTGATATCGGACTGGACTATAATACTCCGTTTAACGCAGCGCTTTTCAATTATTCGCCGGGCATGTTCTCCTACATGATCTGCTACGATTCGCCAAGCGACAGCGTGCCTAACGGATACTTCGTACTACCTGTTCCGTCACTTACCTGGGCGGTGTTCTTTACCGCTAAGCATCCTGGTCATCAGACCACAAGAGTTGTTCGTCGCTTGCGCGAGCGCATTTTATTAGAGTGGTTCCCGACGTCGGGCTACACTAAAGCTGTGGGCCCGGAATTCGAGATGTTCAGTCAAGACAATGGCAACTTTGTTGTAGAGGTATGGATTCCGATTACAAAAGCAGATACTTATCTATGAGTATATCGATTGATAAATGAAATTAAGCACGGGTGAATGTGGTTTTGGACAGCCACGGTTCGCCTCCACCATGCAAATCCATAACCGCACGAGGTTGTGGGTTTTTTCTATTTTTAGGGTATTACTGTAATGAGACGTGATGTCAGGAGTATTCTATCGGGATTATGCGGTGCATACTCCTATGCTATAATTGTATATAGCGTAGTTTCATTCGGAAAAATCACATTTCCTATATATAAATCTATTGGACAAGGGGTGCATTGACCAACCATGCACGATTATCAGACTTTCTTGCACCACAAGTTGATTATTATCGGTGCAGGCGCATCAGGACTCATGGCCGCCGTTACAGCGCGAGATTTGGGTATCGATACCGCCATTCTAGAGGGTAACGACCGGATTGGAAAAAAAGTCGCAATGACAGGTGACGGTCGTTGCAATATTACGAACGATTCCACTACGACGGGTACGGACGACGAAGTGGTGGCCTTAACGCGCAAGTATCACAGCAGTCAGGCTGAATTTCCGTTGCCTGTGCTGCAGCAATTCGGCATCCGTCAAACCATTGATTTTTTCAATATGCTTGGATTGCCACTTACAAGATTGAAAGAGGGCTTAATGTATCCGATGTCGTTGCAAGCTGCATCCGTGTTGGATATTTTCGAGCTTGCTCTGGAGGAACGGAACGTTCCGGTATACCTTAACAACAAAGTGCTGGATGTTACCGTATCGACGGACCATCCGCGATTCAAGATTACATGCCGAGACGAGACAGATGAGCAGGTTGTCTATACCAGCGAATATCTGTTTATATGTACGGGCGGCCTCACTGGCCAGAATGCGGGGACGGATGGGTCTGGGTATGTGCTTGCTCAAAACATGGGGCACGCGATGGTCGAGCCTGTGCCGGCAATAGTGCAATTAATGGTGCAATACCCATATATGAAGGCTCTGTCCGGCATCAAACTTCAGGGACGAGCCCACATCCTCGTGAATGGCGAGGTCGTTCGCAGTGAAGCCGGCGAAATTCATTTCGCCGATTACGGCTTTTCCGGCCCACCGATTCTTCAGCTCAGTCGGATAGCCGCCGTTCATCTCTCGAGAGGGGATTCTGTGACCGTATCAGTCGATTTGATGCCGAGCCGCACGAAGGAGGAGGTTATCGAGTTCTTGGAGATGAACTGGGGAACATTCGCCCACCGGCCGGTCGCGGAATCCTTCATCGGATTTTTACACAAGAAGCTGATCCCTGTCTTGCTGAAGGAGGCGGGAATCGATCAAGAGCCAAACCTACTTTGCCAGGATCTCTCGTGGAAAACTAAAGGGATCTTTTATAAAATATTGAAGCGTTGGGACTTCAAAGTAACAGATACCCATAGCTTCGAGAAGGCACAAGCGACAGCCGGTGGTATCGTTACAAAAGATCTCTTCGCCGACACGTTGGAATCCAAGCTCGTGCCTGGGCTCTATTTCGCCGGCGAGGTGATGGATGTCGACGGCGAATTCGGCGGCTACAACCTGCAATGGGCCTGGAGTTCCGGCTATGCGGCCGCGATGGCGTTAGGGAAACACATTTTCAAATGAAGCCATTAGAAAAAGGAATGAATTCAACACATATGTATAAGTCGAAATCTACAATGCACCACGAGCTGTTCATTATCGGTGCAGGTGCTTCAGGTCTTATGGCCGCCGTAACCGCGCGAGACCGAGGGGTCGATGTCGCGATCATTGAAGGCAACGACCGGGTAGGCAAGAAGGTATTAACGACCGGCAATGGTCGCTGTAACATTACGAACCAATCCACGGCGAAGGGTACGGACGAAGCGGTCGCACTATCGTATAAATATCACAGCAATCAAATGCAATTCCCGCTGCCTGTGCTGCAGCAATTCGGCGTCCGACAAACCGTCGATTTCTTCAACACACTCGGCCTTCCGTTGATCGCCGTGGAGAATGGCCGGATGTATCCGATGTCGCTGCAGGCTGCATCTGTATTGGAGGTTTTCCGGATTGCGCTAGAGGATCGGTATGTTCCGATACACTTCAAAACCAAAGTATTGGATGTTACCGTATCGAAGGGACATCCGCGATTCACGATTTTGTGCCAAACGGAGACAGAGGGAGAGGTCGTGTATACCAGCGATTATCTCTTTATCTGTACGGGCGGCCTTACCGCACCAAAGACAGGAACGGATGGATCTGGTTATACGCTTGCCCAGCGACTGGGACATACACTGATCGATCCTGTACCTGGGATCGTACAATTGAAGCTGCAATATCCGAATCTAAAGGAGTTGTCCGGCGTCAAATTCGAGGGGCTCGGCCATATCATCGTCAACGGCGAAGTTATTCGCAGCGAATATGGGGAAATCCTGTTTACAGACTACGGCGTCTCCGGCCCACCGATTCTCCAGCTAAGCCGGAAGGCTGCGTATCAGCTCAAAAGAGGAGAAACAGTAACCTTATCGCTTGATTTGATGCCAGACCGCACGGAGGAAGAAGTCGTCGATTTTATGGATACACATTGGGGGACATTCGGATACCGGACTGTTGCGGCTTCCTTGATTGGCATCTTTAACAAGAAGCTGGTCCCTATTCTGTTGAAAGAGGCGGGGATCGACCAAGAGCCGAACCTCCTATGTCAGGATTTATCGTGGAAAACTAAGAAAATCTTGTGCCAACTCATAAAGCGTTGGGAATTTATCGTAACCGATACCAATGGCTTCACGAATGCACAAACGACGGCCGGCGGCATCGATACAACAGAGTTAAGAGAAGGAACGCTAGAATCGAAGCTCGTGCCTGGGCTCTATTTTGCCGGAGAAGTGATGGATGTGGATGGAGATTGCGGTGGCTATAACC
>DASYFA010000013.1:0-2264 GCA_036498705.1 Paenibacillus sp. | reverse complement strand
TCAGTGATCGGCGGCAGAGTATATAAAGATGATGAGAGAGTGGAAGCATACGGCACGATAGATGAATTGAACTCTTTTGTTGGGCAGGCTGTGAGCCTCGCTGAAGGAGAAAAATTCGACGATCTGCGCGAGGATCTGCTACAGGTGCAGCAAGAGCTGTTCGATTGTGGTTCTGATTTGGCATTCGTTAAGATCAAGGAGAGCAAATATAAGGTAACTTCTGAGTTGTGGGAGAGATTGGAGAAATGGGTAGATCGCTATGAACAGGAAAATCCTGAGCTTGAGCGCTTCATTCTGCCTGGCGGCTCCCAATTAGCTGCCGTTCTTCACGTCTGCCGTACGGTCTGCCGCCGCGCTGAGCGCCGCGTAGTGACTTTGAGCCATAAGACGGAAATTAACGAGGATGCTCTGAAATATATTAACAGGCTGTCTGATTTCTTCTTCACGGTGGCCAGGACGGCTAATGCACGTCTAGAGGTTCCTGATATTGAATATATGCGCAGCAGGAAGGTGTTCGGCAAGAAGTCATGACGGAATACTATGAACCGATTACTTATCAAGTGAAAGAGCATGAGGAAGGCTGGCTGGTGAAGACAGTGCTGCAGCGGCGCCTAGGTGTTTCGCGGAAGCTTCTGTCCCGGATCAAGCTGACGGAACGCGGCGTTATGTTGAACGGGGAGAGAGTGTACATCAGCGTTCCTGTAAAAGCGGGCGATATCGTATCCATCTCCCTGGAGCAGGAGATGTCAGAGGATATTTTGCCACAGCCGATTCCATTCGATATCGTGTATGAGGATAACGCACTCCTGATCGTCAACAAGGAACCGGGGATTATCGTTCACCCAACACATGGCCATTATACGAACACGCTTGCTAATGGGGTCGTTCACTACTGGCAGGCTAAAGGTGAAAAATATCGATTCCGTCCGGTACACCGTCTGGATCAGGAGACGAGTGGGATAATTGCGGTTGCCAAGAATGCTTATATCCATCAGCATATTTCGGAGCAGCTTATAGCCGGGCAGGTAACAAAGAAATACATCGCCCTCGTTCACGGTTGTCCACAGCCTACGAGTGCCTCGATTGATGGGCCTATTGACCGTGATCCACAGGAGCCGCACCGACGTATCGTGACGGCGAACGGCTATCCTGCCTTGACTCATTATGAGGTGAAGACTTGTTATGAGAGCGGGGCCCTGGTGGAACTCAAGCTGGAGACCGGAAGAACGCATCAAATCCGCGTCCATATGACCTCAATTGGCCATCCGTTGATTGGCGACAAGATGTATCGCTACCCAGGTTTGGACGATCTGGATGAGTCAGAGCGGACAAGCATGAATGCATTGGATGCCCAGATAGACCGGCAGGCGCTCCACGCCGCTGAGCTTGGATTCATACATCCTTTAACGGGCGAGCAGATGGTATTCTCTGCTCCGCTGCCTGCAGATATGGCTAATTTATTGAAAAAGTTGAACTAAAGAAAGAAAAGGTAATAGGCAAAAGGGGGAAATGATTCTGGAGAAGCGTAGCGTTCGCCTTTGTGAACGGATTTCTACCTTGTTGGATTCTATTAGATCGAGAAATCCGTGAACAACAGCGATCGGAAGAACATTTCATCCGCTTGCCTTCAACAGGACATTTTCTGCAAAATTTACGGAGGAACATACTATGAGTACACTTACAGTTTATCACTATCCCAAATGCGGGACTTGCCGCAAAGCGGTCAAATGGTTGGAGGAGCACGGTCATCAGCTGGAGCTTCATAATATTAAGGAGACAACTCCTTCAAGTGAAGAAATGACAGAGATAATCGACCGAAGTGGGCTTGAGCTGAAGAAGTTCTTCAATACAAGCGGTGAAGTCTATAAAGAATTAGGGCTTAAGGACAAGCTTCCGGGATTGTCACGTGAAGAGGCAATCCAGTTACTCGTCTCTAATGGTATGCTGATTAAGCGGCCGCTTGTGACGGATGGACATAAAGTTACTGTTGGTTTTAAAGAAGATAGTTATGAGCAGTCGTGGAGAGATAAGTAGATTTTAACGGAGGAGTTTATTTACGATTATGGAACAAACAAAACAACGTTTATTGTTAGTCGACGGGATGGCATTGATGTTCCGGGCCTTTTATGCTTCGGCAGCGACCGGATATATTCGGCGGACAAAGGAAGGGCTTCCGACCAATGCTGTCTATGGATTTATGCGTTATTTCTGGGATGCCGTGCAGAAGTTCGAACCAACCCATATTGCCTGCTGCTGGGATCTGG
>DASYFA010000012.1:0-2894 GCA_036498705.1 Paenibacillus sp. | reverse complement strand
ATATGGCTATTTACCAGTCTATTAAGTTTACGATGTGACCCAAATGACTTAGGCTTGTTCCGGGTTCAGCACAAATTTGTCGATGGCTACTTTAACTCCATCTTCATTATTGCTAAGCGTTACATAATCGGCGAGTTCCTTCAGGGCTGGAATCGCATTGCCCATCGCTACACCTAGACCGGCGGCCTCAAGCATTTCATGATCATTCCAGGAATCGCCAATCGCAATCGTCTGCGACATATCGCAGCCAAAATGAGCAGCCAGGAACTTCAGGGCATGGCCTTTAGTACCTTCGCGGTGCATAATCTCAAGGAAATTCGGCTTCGACTTCGTAATATGGACATCCTCTCCAAGAAGCTCGCGTAGTTTAGGAGCGATTTCATCCAAATAGTCAGGTTCATCTATGATGAGTAGCTTTGGTGTAGGATGAGAAGCCAGCTTGTCGACATCCGCTTCAATAAAATACTCCGTCCGATTCAGGTTCGTGTAATCGATCAGCTTCTGATTCTCTTCCCGGGCGAAGAGCTTGTCATCAATATAGGTCTGCAAATGCAATTGATGCAGAATGCAGTAATCGAACACTTTACGGACCGCATCCATAGGCACGTAACGTTCATATAATACTTTTTCATCGAGAAGATTTTTAACTAAGGATCCCTGATAAGTGATAATCGGTACATTCATTCCTATCTGACGGGCAATCGCCTGTGCCGAAGAGTAGGCACGTCCGGTGGCCAGCGTTACGATGACCCCCTTATCTATCGCTTGCTCCAGCGCTTGCTGGGTGGCTGGGGTAACTTCCTTGCTGTCGTTAATTAGAGTATCGTCGATGTCTATGGCAATCAGCTTGTACATGGTCCCTCTCCTTTGGTGATATCTTTATCTATCGATAGCTTGACTACCTCTATTGTACCTTTCAGACTATATATTTCAATTCCAATCCAGAAAAAAGAAATATAAGAGGGTTGTAGCTTCATCCAACCTTCTCGGTGCTGAAAAAAGAACTATTTGAATTTCTAGCTAATTCATAGTGGGAAAGGAATGATGGGTACATGAGTACTGTTATTCATCAGGGACGACTGGATATGTCGCCGGGGGAAGCGGGATTTCGCGAGGCGGCTGTTGAGAGGCTGGATGCGCTGCTCCAGGAGCTAATCCATGACCATCGATTGCAGGGAGCCTCTTATTTACTCTCCAAGGGAGGCAGAACCTTCGCCTGCAAAGCGATGGGGAGCCTCAAATATAATGATCCACTGGAGCCGCTAAAATCGGATTCCATTCGTAGAGTAGCCTCTCTAACGAAATGGTTCACATTAACCGCTATTCTACGGCTAATGGAGGAAGGGAAGTTGTATTTGACTCAGCCTGTTAAGGACTGGATTCCGGAGTTCGACCATCGTGCCTATGAGCAGATCAATGTGTTCCATCTGCTGACGCATACCTCAGGCTTGTCGCCTGATTCTGGCTATTTTCTGGAGCCGTATCCGTTTGGACGATGGGAGATCGAATTTGCTTACGGGGATGAGTGGAATGAAGACAGACCACAGCGTAGCCCCGAGGAGGAGGTCGCTTATCGCAAATCCAAATGGATCAAGGCGATGCTGGCTGGCCCACCGGTATGCTCGCCAGGAGAACAGTGGGATTACTGCAGCATTGGTTTTGTTCTTCTTGGAGAGATTATTCAGCGGATCACGGGCATGAAGTATGAAGATTATATCCAGCATACGATCTTGGAACCGCTTGGGATGACGAGGACATTCTTCACCGTTCCTGTGCATCTTCATGGCGAAGTATGCTTGACCAATGAATGGGAAGAGAAGCGGCTGCAAGCCGAACCGGAACCGGACTGGGCGCCTCCGAGGTCTGGCGGCGGTCTGTATTCTACCCTGGATGATCTGCATATCTTTGGTCAGATGCTGTTGAATCAAGGTAATTATCAAGGCGTGCGTATTCTGAGTCGCAAGTCGGTAGAGAGACTGTCGAGAGCTCAATATCCCAAAGGACTGCCAGCGTTCGGTTGGGGAGAGCGCAGCAAGGCAAACAAGTTCGGACTAAGCACCTATTTGGGCAAAGAGGATGAGCCCTTTAAGCCGCATACGATTTATCATGAAGGGGCAGGACGCTGTGCGTTGATGGTCGATCCGGATGAGGATTTGATCGTGAGCTTCTTTGTTCCATCCGATATCGGTTGGGTGCCTGAATCGATCATCAATGTTAAGAATATTATTTGGTCGGGGTTACAATGAATCGAACAATGAACGTGATTAAGGCGGTGGGCTTGGCCACTTTTAAAGAGTGGGCGGCCTTCCGCTCTTGAAGTGCCCCTTGTCAAGTATACATTGTTTACGAGTAGCAATAAAAAGCCCGGAGCACGAGAGCCTGATGAGGGTTCTCTGTGTCCGGGCGTATGCATATGTGGTTATTTTCCAGATACTATTCCTCTAGGAACACCAGACCGATAAATTCATCCTTGTCAATGTTGCCGAAATAGTATTTCACATCGATGTCAGCGAGAGCTTCACGAACCGCGTTTTCTTCGTAACGGATTCCTCTAAGCTTGTCTTCGATATCCACGACATCTCCGACGCCGAAGAAGTCACCGTAAATTTTAATGTTGCGGATATGCCCCTCTTCGATGTCCATACGCAAGTCAATAATGCCTGCAGGGAATTTCTTGGCATGCTTCACATTGCTGGCCGGGGACAGACCGTAGTTCCAATCCCAGTTCTTGTAGCGTTGCTGCGATATTTCGTTGATTTTAGCCCAGTCGGCTTCGGTCAATTTGTACTGTGGTACTTGTTCCGCTTCCATTCCGAAAATATGACGGAGCAATTCAGCTCGGAAGTCTTCAACCGTCATCTTCTGATCCATGAAGTCACTAATATTAGCAACAC
>DASYFA010000011.1:0-3721 GCA_036498705.1 Paenibacillus sp. | reverse complement strand
ATCGCACATTCAGGATCATGGGAATGACGTACGAAGAGATTAATAGCTCCACAGTAACCCTTAGGTTCCACACCCATGTACCCATGTATAAAATCAAGATCGTGAGACACCATCAGAAAAGTCATCTGGTGGTGTGCGTGCAAATGACAGATCAATTCAAAGAAATCGGCTTGTGTCTGTGCATCGATGCCGACTGTAGGCTCATCCAGCACGAGCAGATCTGGATGATTGATCATCGCTCTGGCCAGGAACACACGCTGCTGTTGTCCACCGGACAACTGGCCGATCCGCTTATTGGCTAGATTGCTAATCTTCATGACTTCAAGCGCGTCATTACATTTCTGCTGCTCCACCGCTCCGATCCGGCGGAACAATTTCTTATTGTTATATAGCCCCGATAGCACAACCTCGCGTACCGTTGCCGGGAACAATGGGTTAAATGAGTTCTTCTGAGGCACATATCCGACCCGCTCCCAATCCCGGAAGCGACGAATCGGCTGGCCAAACAGCTTGATCTCGCCCGATGTAGGCTGTAGAAGTCCCACCATCATGCGCATTAATGTTGTCTTGCCCGCTCCGTTAGAGCCAATTACTCCGACAAAGTCCCGTTCTTTGACAATAAAGCTGAAATCGGAAATAACCTGCTGATCCTGATAGGCAAATGAGATATGATCGAGTTCAATGATATTATCATGACAATACTCTTTAGGCATTGATATTTCTGGTTTCATAAGTAATTTCCTTTCCGCTCTCTGCTAACCATCTGACTATCCTTATTGTAGAGCGAGAAGCAGATTTTGCAAGTTCTTCTCCATCAGGGTGAAATAATTCTCCCCGTCCTTCTCCTGCTCCTTCGTCAATCCTTCAACCGGATTCAGTACTAATGTCTTAACACCAGCCTCACCAGCCAATGTCTTCGCTAATCTGTCGGAGACCAGCTCTTCGAAGAAAATATATTGAATACCCTCGTCCTTCACCAGCTTCGATAAAGCAACGATATCCTGCGCCCTTGGCTCAGCATCCGGTGATAATCCCATAATTGCATGCTGTGTCAGGCCATAATCGCGGCATAGGTAACCAAAAGCCTGATGGGATACGACGATTTCTTTCTTACTTGTGTTAGAAAGCTCTGTGGTGAATTTCACATCAAGATCATCCAGTTTCTTCGCCAGTTCCGTATACCTGCTCTCGTAGTCAGCCCGGTGATCCGGGTCGACTTCGATGAAGCTATTTTTAATATTCTCAGCAATAATTTTGGCTGACTTTGGGCTGACCCAGGTATGAGGATCGATATGATGGCTGCTTGTCGCTTCTGCTCCATGGTCATGTCCGTCATCGCCCTCCGCGGTGATTAAGGAGACGCCTTGGCTCACCTCAACCGGCTTCACAACGGCATCGCTACCGAGACCCTTCAGGAAGTTGGGAACCCAGCCCTCTAGGCCAGCACCATGGTACAGAAATAGTTGTGCCTTCGATGTGTTCAGAATTTCCTTACTGCGCGGTGTCCAATCATGTGGCTCAACTCCTGTTGGCAGCAAGTTAGTCACATTCGCCTCATCCCCGCCAATCTCCTTGGCAAACTCGTAAATAGGATAGAAGCTTGTAACTACATTTACCTTGCCTGGAACGATTTCAGCATTGCTCTTCTGGCCGCAGCCCGATAAGATAAGCATAAATATGAATACAAGCAGGATTAATCCTGTGGTCCCTAGCTTCGTTCGTCTGTTCAAAAGCATTTAATTTACAACCCCCACACTTAATCGTAATAATTACTATTAGGATTATATGTGCAAATTTAAAGTTTTGTCAACTATTTTATCTGGAAAATAAGCTTCTTTTAAAAAAATAGCAGCCAAAACTATGCAAGTCTTGACTGCTTCTACTCCTGAAATCTATGTTCCACTAGCGGCAGAAATCCGCTTGATAGGACTCGTAATATCAGTATTTGTTGACAATTTGCACTCTTTTTATTCGAAGAACCTAATCAACCCGAACCGATCATGAAAATAAACGTATAAAAAACCGCCGGGACATAGGCCCTAGCGGTTTCTTTATTGGACGGGTTCTTCTTATTTCACGACGGCTCCGTTAGGCATCGAATTTGGTACAGTAGCCAGCGTCAGCTGATCGCCTTGCGAAGCTGCAAGAATCATGCCCTGCGACAGTTCGCCACGCAGTTTCACCGGCTTCAGGTTCGTCACACAAATCACCTTGCGACCCACAAGTTCTTCCGGTTTGTAGAACTTAGCAATTCCAGATACAACTTGACGCTGTTCGAAACCGAGATCAAGCTGTAACTTCAGCAGTTTATCCGCTTTTGGCACCGGCTCACAGGCAAGCACCTCAGCCACTCTCAGCTCAACTTTGGCAAAATCGTCAATGCCGATCTCTTCCTTCAATTCCGGCTTCTCGATCTCTGGCTTGTCAGCGGCTGGAGTAGCTTCTGCTTCGGCAGTTGCGCCGCCAGTCATTGAACTATCAATATACTCAATTTCCTTTTCCACTTCGAGGCGCGGGAAAATCGGCTCGCCTTTACCCAACTTTGTACCTGCCGGAATGAGGCCAAAGCTCTTTGCGCTATCCCATGCCGTTAACTCGCCAGGCTCGATGCCTAACTGCTCCCATATTTTCGCTGGAGCCTTCGTCAAGAACGGCTGCAGCAGAATCGAAGTGATCCGCAGTGATTCCACGAGATTGACCATTACAGAAGCAAGCTCATCGCTCTTAGCTTCATCCTTAGCAAGCGCCCATGGCTGCGTCTCGTCGATATATTTGTTCGTCCGGCTAATAAATGCACTGATCGCGGTCAAAGCTACAGAGAATTCCAGATTCTCCATAACCTCTTCTACCTTCTCTACGGTACGAAGTGCCATATCGGCTAGATCTGCATCATAAGCTGTTACATTTGGACGATATGCTGGTACCACGCCTTCGAAATATTTGCCAACCATCGCCACGGTACGGTTCAGCAAGTTGCCCAGATCATTGGCCAGATCGGAGTTTACCCGTTGTACGAAGCTCTCAGGGGTGAATGAGCCATCAGAACCAAATGGTACTTCGCGCAGCAAATAGTAACGAGTTGCATCAAGACCACAGCGATCAATCAGCACGTTAGGATCGACCACATTGCCTTTGGACTTGGACATTTTGCCGCCTTTCATAAGCAGCCAGCCGTGACCAAATACCTTCTTCGGAAGCGGTAAATCAAGCGCCATCAACATGATCGGCCAATAGATCGTATGGAAGCGAACAATTTCTTTGCCCACTAAATGAACATCGGCAGGCCAAAAGCGGTTGAATAGTTCCTCATTATTTGACCCGTAGCCGAGAGCAGTGATGTAATTGGACAAAGCGTCAATCCATACATAGACCACATGCTTCGGATCGCCCTTCACTTTGACTCCCCAATCGAATGTCGTCCGTGACACTGCTAGATCCTCAAGGCCCGGTTTGATGAAGTTATTTATCATTTCATTCTTGCGGGATTCCGGTTGAATAAAGTCAGGATGCTCCTCATAATACTTCAACAAACGATCGGCATATTTGCTCATACGGAAGAAGTAAGATTCTTCCTTCACCAGCTCTACCGGATGACCACTGTCCGGGCTTTTGCCGCCGATAACCTCACCTTTCTCATTTTTCTCTACATCGACTAATTGCGTCTCCGTATAGAATGTTTCATCAGGGATACTGTACCAGCCTTCGTACTCACCCTTGTAGA
>DASYFA010000010.1:0-10589 GCA_036498705.1 Paenibacillus sp. | reverse complement strand
TTCGCTATTATGCCTGAGCTGCAGTGGAGATACGGATATTTCGGCGTGCTTGGCTTGATGGCCGTGCTAAGTATTTGGATGATTCTCAGCTTCATGCGACGAGGCTGGTTCAAATAGGAGAGGAAGATTGAACTCTATTATAGCTTTAGTTCAGAAGACGATTATTTCCCAATCTCAACGGGAAGTGATCGTCTTTTTTTGTGTCGTAGGACAGGTGTTGATTTATTTTTTGTATGGGTAGATAGATGTCCACTATTCAAGAGCTCTTCTGGCATACGATGACATCATATACAACTGTATCATTAAGGAGGAGGACCACTTGAAGATTCGTAAGGCGATCATACCGGCAGCAGGTTACGGAACGCGACTCCTTCCAGCAACTAAAGCGATGCCCAAGGAAATGCTTCCGATCATAGATAAACCGACCATCCAATTTATTATCGAAGAAGCGGCTGCTTCCGGAATCGAGGAGATTCTGATCGTCACTGGGAAGGGAAAGAAGGTTATCGAGGACCATTTCGATTCTGCGCATGAGCTCGAGTATTTCCTGGAACAGAAGGGGAAGTTCGAAGAGCTCCGAAAAGTGAGAGAGTTTACTGGTCTCGTAGACATTCATTATATCCGCCAATCCGAGCGAAAAGGGCTGGGCCATGCGATTCATGTGGGCAGAAAGTTTATTGGGGAAGAGCCTTTTGCCGTTCTGCTTGGAGATAATTTCTTCGAGGCAGAGCCTCCGGCACTGAGACAGTTGATCGAAGGATTCGATAGGTTCCAGACTTCCATCTTGGGAGTTCAGACGGTAGCCGAAGATAAAGTATCCAGATACGGGATCGTCGATGCCAAGCCATTGATTGAAGACTTCGCTTATGTCGACCAATTAATTGAGAAGCCTCCGATGGGCACGGTCGCTTCGCGTCTGGCTATGGTAGGGCGTTATATTCTTACCCCATCCATCTTTGATATTCTGGAGAATCAGCCACCCGGCGTAGGAGGTGAGATTCAGCTTACCGACGCGTTGAATCGTCTTCTAACCAAGGAAGCGGTCTATACCTGTGAGATCAACGGTCGATGGCATGATGTTGGAGACCCACTTGGTTATCTTAAGGCCATCCTCGCGATTACAGGACATCGTGGAAATCTGAAGAATGATCTGCAAGAAGAGGTAAACATGCTGCTGCAAGTTGACAAGGATATCCCTAGTTCCTAAAACTACGTTTGATCCGTATTTCAAGCTAATAGACCGTGAGAATGACAAGTACAGCCTAGTGAGCTGCGTTATTTTCTAAAAAATCAAGGAGGTGTTAAGCATAAATGGTTGAATTGGCTTTAGCTTTTAGAGATCAGGATGGAAGTTATGCAGAACATGCAGCTGTCGTTCTTACATCGGTCTTCCACAACTCAGATGCACAGATTACCGTTCATATTCTTCATGACGAGACGTTGACCGACGTGAATAGGTTAAGAATTACACAGCTGGTTATGGCTTATAACCATACGGTTCACTTCTACCCTGTATTCTTGCCTATTGACTTAGCCGAATTAGTGGATGGGGCTCAATCGGTTACTACATGGACCCGGGGGAGCATGTATCGTCTGCTTCTGCCTTCTCTGCTTAATGTCAACAAAGTCATTTATCTGGATTGTGATGTGTTGGTAAATCTGAATATTCAAGAGTTGTGGAATATCGATTTGAATGCTTACTATTTAGCTGCGGTCAAAGATCTAGGTGCTGTAGCACTCATCGACATTCTTTCGTCCTTCGGTTTGAATCCATTAACTTACTTCAATTCAGGCGTTATTGTATTTGAACTGAACAATATTCGCCAAAATACGAACTGGTATGTGGATATGCTAGGATTCCTGCGGCAATATCCCGGCACGACCCTGCCAGATCAGGATGTGCTCAATCACATTTTCGGTAACAACTATTTAGAGCTGGATGGGCAGTTTAATGCCTTCAGCATCAACAATCCAGAACTTGATATCAATCATAAAATTGTGCACTTTGCTGGCGAAACAAAGTGGTGGCATCCTGCGTCTCCGGGCTTCACCCTGTATCAGGAATATCTTAATCTAACACCTTGGAGATTGCCTGAGTCGCACTTTGCAGGGCTGGCCCAGTCCGTAGTACCTCAGCATGAGACTCGACCGGATCATGGGGATCCAGCAGTACAAGAGGGGACTATGCTTCCAGTACCGCCCTTGGAACACGAGGAGAAACATCCAGCGCAACCTGTGCATCCTACAAAGAAGGCGCGTCCGAAGCGGCCTAGGCGTCTGCTGAGACTTAAAAAATTGAAGAAATTAAAGAAACTGAAGTTGTTACGGCGTATCCATCGGGGAACTCCAATACAGCGTAAATACCGATATGTCGTTAAGAGAAGAAGAATGCGGAATTCTTATCCGGGTAAAATGATGCATACAAGAAAAAGTCGGCAAGTCATAGTGAAGCGACGGAGGAAGGTCAATAGAACTGCTTTACAGACGGTACACTACCGAACTAAGAAAAGTCTGAAAAAATCGAATGTACACAAGACAGAGCGGATGAGTCCTCCTTTCTTTACAAGCCAGAAGGGGAGAATGAAAGAAGGGCGCCCCTTTTTTATGACTATGTAACAGGTCGGACCAAGGATCTCAGATTCCGTAATGAGGCGGGCTGAGATCCTTATTATCTATCAGATACGAATGAAAAATAGCTGCCGAGACTTCTCGACAGCTCTGATACTCCGTAATAAACGGAGTATCCAAAAAGGTTATTTCTGCAGCGCATAGACCTTTTATGAACTTAACGGCGACGTTTGGCTGGTGCTTTCCCACTGCGTGAACGGGAAGAGGAGCGCTTACCGCCTTTTTTGCTGTTCTTCTTGCTACGGCGTGGTCTGTATTCATCCAGCTTGTCGGCGTTGCCTTGCTTTTTAGATCCTGGAAGCAGGCTGGTGATCATTTTGGCCATCGGCGCGAACTGCTGAAACGTCTGCATCATACTTTGTACCTTCCCCATTGTGGCCATAATTCCGTCGATTCCACCCAAGCGATCAAGCATACCTTTTAGATCGCCCAGATTGGGAAGGGAGAACCCGCCTCCTGCCTTGGCGGCCGAATTTGTAACAGCAGGTAGCGGATCGGCCGGCTGTGAATAAGGAACAAGCGCGGAAGCTTCGACGATCTCGGATGGGTCGGAATCAAACGGCGTAATCCCTGGATAATTGTGCGAATAGGGATACGAAGAGGGCGTCGCACTTCGCCGTGGAGGAGTGTAATGCGGCATCATATCACTTTCCTTTTCAAGTATTGTGTCAGGAAGTGGTAAGCAGCACCTGTAGCTTCTTCCATTCCTGGTTATGCATATAATCCGTTACTGTGACTAAGATTGTTGTTTAGTAAATAGGCATTTGCAATAATACAATGTATGTATCTACCCATATTTTCGTCTGGACGAATGTCACGGTTTTGTGGGCATTTGCGGAAAATGGGCGTTCTTTCTGTGATGCGTGAAATCGTTAATGCTTGAAAAAGATCACCTTACTCGGGTACAATGGTGGTGTGGTACAGTAACGGTAGGGGATGATGATCCAGTGCAACTTAAGAAGTTGAATGATAAGACGATCGATCAATTGTTTGAAGCGATACTTTCTTTGAAGAATGTTGAGGAATGTTACGTCTTCTTTGATGATCTTTGTACAGTTAACGAAATTCAATCGCTCTCCCAGCGTCTGGAAGTAGCGAGAATGCTTGGCAAGGGATCTACATATAATCAGATCGAAGCTGAGACTGGAGCCAGTACGGCAACGATTTCGCGTGTTAAGCGCTGTCTTAATTATGGTAATGACGGGTATAAAATGGCGCTTGAGCGCATCAACCTGTAATTGTGAAGATAGGGCCTTTGGCACCACAGGATTGAATAGTCGGTCAGGGGGCATGTGATGTGAGGAGTTCTCGTTCTCTGGGGAAGCCCGGAGTACTTGTTATCAGTCATGGGTCCCCCGATCCGAACTGGGTAGCTTTTGTAGATGAAACTGTCGCGGATGCGGCGGATGAACTGCGGGAAGATATCCCAATCGTATCCTCCTTTCTTGAGATCGTGGAAGGGCGTCTGATTCAGGACGGAATTGATCAGTTAGAAGATATGGGAGTGACGGATATGATCGTCATTCCGTTATTTGTCTCATCGGGAAGCACTCATATCGATGAGATTTCATACGCACTTGGTATTAAGAGCACGCCGGAGAAAGAGACGGATCTAGAGCCTTTTTCTTTAACCGCCCGCGTGTTTTTTGGCGATCCGATCGACGATGACCCCATCGTGGCCGAGATTGTCTGGGACAAGGTGAAGGAGCTATCGACAAAGTCCGATCGGGAGGTTCTACTTCTCGTCGGGCATGGCAGCCGACATGAGAGCTTCCGGCAGCGCTGGGAGCGGGGAATCGCAGGGTTATCCGCCCGCGTTGGCAATCTTGGCCAGATGGCAAATGCCGATTATGCGCTGCTAAGTCCTGATAGCTTGCGCAGCAAAGTAAGCTATTGGCAGAAGGAGCGGGGCTATGAGGTTATTGTTGCTCCACTCTTTTTAAGTAAGGGCTATTTTACCGGTACAGTGATTCCAACCCGGTTAGAAGGGCTTGAGTATCGTTACTCCGGAGAGGCATTATTGCCACATTCCAAGTTGTCCCGCTGGATATATCAGCAGATATTGAATATAATGGGATCATTGAAATTATGAAAAACAGGTGGCGTTCAAGTAATGAAAAGAGCTAGGCTTATCTATAATCCCACTTCCGGAAGGGAAGAAATGCGGAGATTGCTTCCGAATATTCTGGATCGGCTTGACCAGGCCGGTATAGAGACGTCTTGTCATGCGACGACTGGAGATGGTGATGCTACACGTGAGGCTGCTGAATCGGTGCAGCGTGGTTATGACATCATCATTGCTGCCGGCGGAGACGGGACGTTGAACGAGGTCGTGAACGGTATGGCAGGGTATGATGATTTGCCGCCATTAGGTATTTTTCCGCTTGGAACGACCAATGACTTCGCGCGGGCGATGAAGATTCCGAAGCGCTGGGAAGATTTCTGTGATCTGGTCATTAATAATAAGACGAGACCGATAGACATTGGCAAAGTGAACGGACGACATTTCATTAATATCGCTGGTGGCGGCTCTCTAACAGAATTAACATATGAGGTTCCGAGCCGTCTGAAGACGATGATCGGCCAGTTGGCGTACTACATGAAGGGAATCGAGAAGATGATTAACCTTTCACCAACGGAGCTGGTTATCCGTGCTGAAGGAATCGGCGAGGTCGAGGGCGAATTCATGATGTTCCTGATCGCGAACAGCAACTCGGTTGGCGGCTTCGAGAAGCTCGCACCGGACGCCCGAATTGATGACGGCTTGCTTGACGTTATTGCCGTAAAGAAATGTAATCTGGCAGAATTCATTCGCCTGGTCACGATGGCGCTGCGCGGCGATCATTTCAATGATCCGCGAATCATGTACTTCAAGACCGAACGGATGGAGGTCACCTCACCGGGTCATGTCCTGCTCAATCTGGACGGTGAACTCGGCGGCGAGCTCCCAGGCGTCTTCGAGATTTTGCCGCGGCATTTGCAAATTTTTGCACATGAGTAGGAGTAGAAGGGACTTAGGTGCGGCTGGTTCTCGGAGTAAGTGAACGTTGATGGCTTGGATTGGCTGAATTACTTTCCAGGATTGTGATTGGAATGTCGTTCATACTGCAAAGATGCGGTGGAATATCGGCAAAACTGAAAAGGTGCAGTAGCATATCGGTTGAGCTGCAAATTTCAGTAGCATATTTATCAAAACTGCACTTTTGCAGTAATTCTCAAACGACCCCTATCTTCCTCCGTAAAAAGATGTATTTTTGCAGGAATTGTTACCTAAAGTGTCTTGCAGCGCGCAAAATTAGAAGATTATTCGTTTGTTTTGTGCACTTTTGTATCGATAGGTGTTCAGCAGTGTTCTGAATTGTTCAAAAAGATCGTTTATAATGTCAGGTTCCCCTGCCTTATCGGCAGGGGTTTTGCATGAAGTGAGAGATTGTTCGTCGTACATGAAATAGACTTAACATGGAAAGAAGTGAAGTGGTAGCCATGAAGAAACAGAGGGATCGGGCAAGAGGTATGAAGGCGAATGCAGGTAAGAAAGCAGAGCTAGCTGGATTGCCAGTTGCCAAGAACGACGAGGTAATTATCGACATCATCGGGATGAACCATGACGGTGAAGGCGTGGGCCGTGCTGAAGGCTACACGTTGTTCGTTGCAGGGGCACTCCCAGGTGAACAAGCACGGGTTAAGGTACTGAAGACAAAGAAGCAGTATGGCTATGCTAAGCTGCTCGAGTTGCTTCAGACCAGCCCACAGCGTGTAGCGGCGCCTTGCCCGATCTATCATCAATGCGGCGGCTGCCAGCTTCAGCATCTGAGCTATTCCGGCCAATTGGAGTGGAAACGCCAGCATGTCGTGGACGCGCTGGAGCGGATCGGGAAGTTGACGGTGGTTAAGGAAGAGGAGAATTCTGCAGAGTCGGATGAGGGGAAGATTAGCAGGGGTTCTGAAGCGTTGGACCTGGCGAAGCAAACTGATTCAGCTCCTATTAAAGTGCTGCCGACCCTTGGCATGTCCGAACCGTGGCGTTATCGCAACAAAGCCCAGGTACCCGTTGGTGTGACCGATGGAGCGTTGGTCGGAGGATTTTATGCCCGCAGTAGTCATCGTATCATCGACATGGAGACCTGTCTCATTCAGCATGAGAGCAATGACGATGTAGTGGCTCGTGTGAAGGAGATCGCCCGTCGTCTTGGCATTTCCGCCTATGATGAAGAGTCCGGGGAAGGCTTGCTTCGTCATGTTGTCGTGAAAGTAGGCTTCCGTACGGGGGACATGATGCTCGTCCTCGTAACAAATGGGGACAAGATACCACGTGTTAATGAGTGGATCGAAGCCATCCGCAATGAGATTCCAGCTGTTGTAAGCATCTGCCAGAACGTGAATAAGAGACAGACGAACGTTATTTTTGGCGATGTAACCCGTGTCCTGTGGGGACGTGAGGCGATCTATGATTACATTGGGGACGTGAAGTTTGCCATCTCGGCGCGTTCTTTCTATCAAGTCAATCCTGTGCAGACTGAGGCTTTGTACGGAAAAACCGTGGAATATGCCGGACTCAGTGGCAAGGAGACAGTGATCGACGCATATTGCGGAATAGGCACCATTTCATTGTTCCTGGCTCAGCATGCTGCTAAAGTATATGGAGTCGAAATTGTACCAGAAGCGATTGAAGATGCTTGTCGCAATGCTGAGCTGAACGGAATGGATAACGTAACCTTTGAGGTCGGCGCCTCGGAGGATGTCATCCCTGCCTGGAAAGAGCAAGGTATCGAAGCCGACGTCATCGTCGTCGATCCACCACGTAAAGGCTGCGACCCTCGTCTACTAGAAACAATCCTCGAAATGAAGCCAGAGCGGGTGGTGTATGTATCGTGTAATCCTTCTACTTTGGCACGGGATTTACGGGTGTTAGAGGATGGCGGGTACCGCACCGTTGAGGTGCAGCCGGTGGATATGTTTCCGCATACGGTGCATGTGGAGTGTTGCTCACTGTTAGTCAGGAAAGACTAATAGTTGAGGTGTATTGGCGTATACAACAACGGAGCGGGCATTGTCCCGCTTCTTTTTTTGACCATAAGTTCGATTAGGGGCGGCTATAGATAGCCGTTCTTTTTGTCATATAGACCCACCCATTGCCTAGCCGATTGATAACTGACCTTCTTGGAAAGTTTAGGGATTTCTGACGCACCTGAAATTTTTGCAAATATCCTTGTCGGTACAAAGAGAAAGCCCCTACCATATCGGCGGGGCTGTAAGAAGGGAGCGTGAATGTATCTATTATTGACATGAAGATAGCTAGTATACCTATCTCCCTATCAAATTAAAAATGCTTTAGAAAGTACCCCTATTCTTTACATGAGATTCCCTCCCCCAATGACTTGTTTTTCCTAGATACCTTCATTACAGACCTTATTTGCCTTAGCTTGCCTTTGTCGGTGTTCTATGAAGATTGTACTTTCTACCCATCACTCATCTTTGTCATCTGTACACACCTTTTGTTAATCTTTACCGCCTGTAACCTATATTGATAGCAGATGAATTTAAGGCAGGTGAAGAAGATGGAAAAGATGTTTTCGATTAAAGAAGCTAAAGAGATATTGCGTCTTTCTTACAATACCGTGTACCGACTGGTTAGTAATGGCACTATTAAGGCTGTCAAAATCGGCGGTTCTATTCGTATCTCTCAAGCGGCACTTAGGAAGTTTATTTTTGAAGACACGTCAGGAGGTAAAGTCAATGATTATCAATAGTAAGGCGGTCTCACTCACCGTAGCCGCCAAGATGCTAGGCATGACTGAAGGGGAGGTTCTTCAGCTTAGCCAGCACGGGTACTTTGAACAATCTAAGCCTGAGAATGGCAAGACACGAATAATCTTGAGCAGTCTTGAGAGGTACGCTAGTCGAAGCGGGATAGCCCTTCAGGAAGCCCCTAAGCCTTCTCAAAAACGTTCAGAAAGCCTTACTGTTCAAGAGACAATGACCAAGCTAGGACTACGCACCGAAGCCGCCGTACATCGGCTCATTCAGGCGGGCAAGTTGGAAGCACAGATGGAAAAGGGTATTTACAAGGTCGATGCAGGAAGCGTTAGAAACCATATTCTAGGAGCGTGAAGGCGATGATTGACAAAAGATACTACACTGTCAAAGAAGTTTCAGAGATGTTTAATGTCGCAGAGAAGACCGTCAGGAAGTGGATTGACGAGGGCAAACTTTTCGCTGTTCATTTGGGAGGAACTACCGTAAGGATTCCTGAGATAGAATTGCATCAGTTCTATATCCTCTCTCATGGACGGAGGGGGTTTGAATGAAAATATGGACTTGCGAGCGTGTGGCTCGATCTCTTGGATGTAGCCCACAGCAAATAAAGAGATTCTGCGATTTAGGTAAAATACCATGCTACAGGTCTTCAAATGACGGTATGCAGTCGGCGTACTCGTACCGCATCCATGAACATGCCTTGCTAGACTACTTTAGCTGTGATACGGTTGAAGACTTCAAAAAGGTTCAATACCGCTAATAATAAGCCCGCCGTGAAGTCGGCGGGAGTACATAACAAGTATACATTCAAAATATTTGTTCATAATGAGCCTGAAACTTCATATCGGCTTACCCGTGGTCATCTAGGATAACACGTTAAAAACTAGCCCCGCGCTAACCAGTGGGTGGAGTACCGTTAGAAGGTGACGGGACACCGCGTATTTTTTAATGTAGTCGGTGTATTGATGGTTACAATGCACCTTACTACATTCTCAGATAATCCGTCACGGTCGCCGCAAGGCGAGGGAGACATGACAGACTTATATTTAATATAAACGTGGTAAAGCCGTACCTGAGCACGTCAGATGTCATGTAGGAAGCCTTAACCCATGCTTCCTTTACTCTTTCCCTCTGTGGGGGGAGTAAAGTTCTTCATAATAACTATAAGTTATAGTGCTTAAAAGAGAGGGCGAGCAAAGCGAAGCCCGTGGGAGTAGACTGGAGCGAAGCGGAAGGCTACCCCACCAATACAAATGAAAATACTAAATGATGTGGAATCCCTCGCTTTGCTCGGTCTTCCCCATAGGCTCGCTACGCTCGCCTTGAATAAAGTTGGGAAGCTGAAGAAATTGATAGAGGTATATCAAAATTTGACCCACCCTCATCATTTCACTTCTTCTTGGCAGGTCTCCATTTGAAACCGCAGTTCATACAGCCGTTGACAATTTCACTTCTCCCAACGAACCCGACTAGGATACTTACAGGTAAGGCAAGAGATACTAATGACTCCGATAGTCCCAAAAGCACCTAACGCTGTACCTGTAACAGGACTAGCAACAGAACTGAACCACATCATGACACCGCTAAGTATTGTCAGTAGAATACCAATAACAATCATAAGACCAAGGGTTATGAACAATTTTGCGAAGCTGTAGCCCCGCTTGTTAGCTACAATCTGCGTTGACTTGCATTTACGGCAAGCAATGGCATAGACATTATTTGTAGTGTTTGATTGATTCCCCGCTCCCCCTGCTTGGTTGACAGAAGTCCTATTTACTTGGGGACTAGTGTTCAGTGATAATAAAGTATTAGACCGGCACTCCTTATCTATTAAGGAATCCCGGTCATTTTAATCGCCAAGATATTTATAAAATAGTTTTAGACTCAATGTCGTGTTGTATTGTTGCCTAAGTTAATTTCGAATAATAAAGTTGTAGACTGCCTCATTGAACTAACGATTTCGTTAGCGGAATGACATTTCTTAATCAGCGAGAGCACGTTTTATGTTCGCTTTTGCTTCATCAACTAACCTCTCATCATTATCATCAATTGCCTGCATCATTATTAAAATGGGAATATATATGGCAATCAATCGAGCTAATATCTTCGTTTCTTCATCAACTTCCCCATATTCTTTGAAAAAGTTTGAACGCGCATTCGGGGGTAAAAAGCTATACACAACATTCAAGTCACAAGCAGGATGT
>DASYFA010000009.1:0-3403 GCA_036498705.1 Paenibacillus sp. | reverse complement strand
AGGGATACGGGGTAACTGAGGAGAACATTGAGCAAATAATTCCCTATCAACAGCCATCAAAGCTGACTCACCAGGATCGATTCGAGGTAATCTTCTATCTATATCGCAAAAGATACGGTGAAGATGCGTTGCCGGTTCTGATTGAGGAATATGAGCTCGACGAGCCGAAGCATACGACAGAAGTTGAAGAAGGGTATGTGTACGAAATTAACGGCGATGATATTGATTACTGCTTCGGTAGGGAATACAGACAGCTCAGCTTCGAAGAGAAGCTGGATATCGTCGTTCAGCGCGTCTATCAGTCCTATAAGGGCTTCTCTGTCGTCGATAGTATCATGGAGCAACGAATCGATGGAGTAAGCGGTGGAGTAAGCGGAATATCCGGATCCGGTCATCTTGGGTATGAGCAGAATGATGTTAATGGAGCTGCGTATGGAACAGGCATTGAAGCTCCACTGGACGAAGATGGGCGAGTAATATCCCGAGTATGGGAGAGCGTCTGGATATTTTATAAAGGGAAAAGTATCAGGCTTCCTTTCTTATCCTTCGGCAGTGAGTTCGAGCTCAGGAGGATCTGCCAAAATATATATAAATACAATTTGCCAGGTCAATTGTCAGAGGCCAGCGGATTTAAGGTGAACGATATGAAGGATGGTTCCCGGGTTGTTGTTGTCCGGCCTCCTTTTGCAGAGTCGTGGGCCTTCTTCGTCCGTAAATTTGATACTCAGGGAGCGGCGCTTGAACAATTAATACAGGGCCGGGATTCAGAACTTCCAATTCAGCTTCTGAAATATCTTATGAAGGGCAGCCGGATCACTTCGATTACTGGCTCACAGGGCTCAGGCAAAACGACGCTGTTAATGGCACTGGTCAAGCACATTTATGCATCTTATACACTTCGTGTTCAGGAGATGTCATTCGAGTTGAACCTGCGGAAGCTATATAGTGCAAGAAATATACTTAGCTTCCGGGAGACGGAATACGTTAGTGGACAGGCTGGCCTTGACTTGCAGAAGAAGACAGATGGGACCGTACATATACTCGGTGAGGTAGCTACGGATGAAGTTGCTTCCTGGATGATACAAATGGCACAGGTAGCGAGTCTCTTTACCGTGTTCACACATCATGCTAAGACCTTTCCTGATCTGGTCGATTCATTACGGAACTCGCTGTTGAAGACGGGAGTGTTCCGGGATGAGCGGGTCGCCGAACTGCAGGTTGCTGGGGTTATCGATTTTGACATCCATTTGCGCAGAGACATTCACGGCAATCGTTATATTGAGCGGATTACGGAGTGTTGCCGCCGAAGCGATGGCGAAGCCGAACTATTGACCGGAGAACGAACCTATCAGGCAAGGACAATCGTTGAATATATAGATGGTCAATACCGGATCGTGCAGCCGATAACCGAACGATGTCGTAGTGAAATGCGGCGTGAGATGCTTCCAGAAGATGCCCTCCGTTTTGAGCAATTTCTGACTCAGTATTGGGGGGAGCAGATTGGAGCTTAGATCGATCTTGTTATGGATCGCATTTATATCATTTCTATTATTTGGCGGCGTCTATTTGATCGCTTTAGAGATTCGTAGACGTGAGGAGAAGAAGGCAGGAGAGCTTGGGATTGCCTTAGATACTGCGGCAGCGGGGCCAGGATTCCTATCCAGCTTCAAATCATTCTGGGCGGCTCTGCTGTTACGATCCTATGCCTTTTCAATGAAAGTGCCACCCTTACGGTTATATGTGCTGAAGGTACTTGGCCGCATCTCGTTGCTACAGACACCAGATGAATTCGAATTAAGACGGCAGACGATGAAGCTCGTATATTTGTTGCTTGGCCTATCTGGGATTGCGGTGATCTCACTAACTTTGATGCATCCGAATGTGCTGTTCTTTCTCACGGTCATAATTACCGTTGTTATCATTCATGGGCTCATGCTCGAAGGTTATGTAGGGAGGCTGGAGAAGAAGCTGCTGTTGCAAATGCTGCAGTGGTTCGCTGCGGTTAGACATGCCTACCATGCTCACGAAATGGTAGCGGATGCGATCGACGAAGCGAATGAAGGTGCGAGTGAGGAACTGGCCAGACATGGGGAGAAAATCTATGAAGCTCTTATCTCAGCTGAGCCGGATAAGGAGCTTGATCGCTACTATGAAACTGCACCTAATCGCTTTCTGAGGGGGTTTGCCTCGATTTCCCAGCTTATTATGGAATACGGAGATCGTAAGGATGAACAACAAGGATCGCTATATTTGCGCGGGATCTCGAGCCTGACCGGGGAGATACAGCTAGAATTGATGCGTAGGAACAAGCTTGATTACTTGCTAAAAGGACTCAGTCTAATTGCACTAGCTCCTATTTTCTTCACGAAGCCTATTGAACTTTGGGCCAGACGGAATTTTCCACTGATGGATCAATTTTATTTAAGCAAGCTCGGAATTTCTATTCATATCGGCCTGTTCATTGTTATTATGCTCAGCTATATCCTCCTGCAGAAACTAAAAAGTGAGGAAGCAACCGCTTATCGGGCTGGCGCGGATACTTCGGCTTGGGAGGCAAAGATCTATCGCTATAAGGCGGTAAGAATGATTGTCAACTGGTTCTGTCCACCGCCAGGATCACTTCGTTACGATCGCATCGTTGAACTGCTTAAGGAGACGAATCAGACCCTGCGTGTTGAATTACTTCAAGTAAGACGAATCGCAATTTATCTTGGTTGTCTATTTCTCATGGTGGGCTCCATCAGTTGGACACATTGGAAGAGCAGGGAATGGATTGTTGCTGAGCCACCGGCAAGTTACGTATTTCTTGGCACACTCTCGAAGGAAGAAGCGGAAACTGCTCAGAAGATGGTAGAGCTGGATCGGCAGATCCTGCGCAGCCCGGGGATATCCACGGCGGACGATGAAGCAGTAACACAAATCGTTACCACGGTGGCGAAGCAGATCGGCTTGAAGTTGGATAAAGGCAAGGCAGCAGCGATTACCCAGCGCGTTATGGACAAGCTGGATCGCTATCAAGCGGAGTACTGGAAATGGTGGGAGGTCATGCTTGCCCTTGCAATACCCATGCTCGGGTATTACAGTCCGATCTGGACACTTCAATTCCAGCGTAGATTAAGACTGACCGATATGAGGCATGAAGTGTATCAGTTCCAGACAATGATCATGATTTTACGAGAGTTCGAACGTATCTCGGTAGAAGCGATACTGGAGTGGCTATACAGTTACGCCATTATTTTTAAAGCCCCACTTGAGAGGTGCTTGGCCTATTACAGCGCAGGAGCCCAAGAGGCTCTTCAGGGATTGAAGAATGAGATTGCGCTGGAGGAGTTCCAGCGTTTGATCGAGCACTTGGCTCAGGCAGAGGAGAAAATACCAATTAGAAAAGCGTTTGATGATTTGC
>DASYFA010000008.1:0-10303 GCA_036498705.1 Paenibacillus sp. | reverse complement strand
TAAGTAGAATCGAGTCACTAGGTTTTTCTGTTCAATTACAGGATAACCCAATTTCCTAATTTTAAAAAATTTCGAATTAACTTTTTGGGGTGGGAGGCCTTTTTGTCTCAAAAACGCAAAAGCACATTTTCGTATAAATTTCAAGCGCCTATTTTTGCTCGAATAGCGATTGTCAGTTTCGTTAGAGTTTCGTTAGAGTGGCAGGGGTTCTTCATAGAATGTCGAATCACCCATATTTGAGGAACCTATTAACGTTTGCCGCCTGGGTTGTATTACATCCTATATGGATGTGTAAATCTCAACCTCTGCTGTCGTTAATGGTTTGTATATGAACTGTCGCATTCCTCTATAGATACATAGATTTAAAGCCTGCTATAATATATAAAGCTACTAGTAAAAATATAAAGAAGGTATTTCATCATGATGAAGATTGAGAGATCAGAGGTAGAGAAGGAGCTTCGCAGGTTTGTTGGGGCGAAGGTTTATGTGCATAGTGAGGCGACATCGTATATGTTCGTCCGTAATTTTACAGTGCAGTTGACGGAGGCTCATATTGCCGGGGCGGGACCGTATCGTGTGGCGCTGCGGTTCAACGGTGATGGCTGGCTTCGAATGGAGGCACTTACCGATTTCGAGGTGGATGATCAAGGGAGTCTGCTGTTGGTTGGATTTGATGACAAGGGGAGAATGGATGTCGCTCTCCATTTGGGAAAGGAGGCTTTCCCAGAATGAACAGCCATAATCAAAAAGAGTCCCGTAAGCTGCTGCTGGTACTAGCCCACCCGGATGATGAGACTTTCATTTGCGGAGGAACCCTTGCTAAATACGCAAGTGAGGGAGTTCAGATTACACTTGTCAGTGCAACGAGAGGCGAGATGGGTCGGCGTATGGGGAATCCCCCTTATCTGAATCGGGAGACGATTGCTGCTGCCCGTGAGCGGGAGCTGCGCGATGCCTGTGATTGTCTGGGTATTCAGCAGCTGCAATTTCTGGACATTCGCGATAAGACGGTGGAGTTCATCGATGAGGAACAATTAATATCCCGGATTGAAGGGATTATACATGATACCGCTCCCGATGTCGTGCTCACCTTCCATGAGACATTAGGAGGGCATCCCGACCATTGCGCGATTGGCAAAGTGACTACAGCGGCATGCCGTCGAGCCGGCAAGCAGGACTCTTTATACTATATATCGTTCGGCAACAGAATGGAGCGGCCGGAGCGATATGGATATACCCGGAGCGATATTGTAAGAATCGATGTGTCCGCTCATCTAGAAGCGAAGTTGGCTGCATTCCGTGCGCATCGCTGTCAGTCAGAGATCGACGAATGGGTGTGGCGGCCAGACCATGAGGCGCTAGCCCGTTTTGGGAAGTATGAGTACTTTATCCAAGCGGATCCACTGTCTTCGGACCGACGGAATCCCTATGACTTATTTCACGAATGAGAGGCCGTTTTGGCCTCTTTTCTGTGCGAAAATGTTGATTTCATGATAGTTCATGCATATCACTTCATTCTTTCAACAAGAGTGGTATAATGGGACGGCATAGCTTTTTTTAAAGAATGAAGCAATTAGACAGAAATAATGCTAAAGAAGTGATGATGCGATGAATAGCGCCAGTGCCATGTCTAGCTTCAAGCGGAAATCGGTATTTCTGCTGAATAAGTATTTTACGGGGGAAGTCCTCGATTATAAACAAATTATAGCAATCATTATTCCAATCCTGGTTGACCAGGCTTTTATTATTTTGATGAGCTTATTGAATACAGCAATGATCAGCTCCTCCGGGGTCGCTGCGGTTAGTGCTGTGAGCATGGTCGATTCGCTGAATATTTTTCTTATTAACGTGTTCGTTGCTGTAGCTACCGGCGGAACGGTCATCGTGGCGCAATATAAGGGCAGAGGGGACAATGAGATGGTCTCTAAATCTGCCGCTCAAGCTATATCTGCGGTAGCGATTATATCTGTATTCATCAGTGCATTTGTCGTTATTTTTCATGTACCGACTATAAATTTGCTGTTTGGTCGAGCGGATGCGGACGTGCTCCAGAGCGCGAAGATTTACTTGATCGGTAGTTGTATCTCTTACCCGTTTATAGCTATATTTCAAGCGGTTAACGGAGCGCTTCGCGGCGTAGCAGAGACCAAGGCATGTCTCGGTCTGTCGTTGATCATGAACATTACTTTCCTAGCTCTGAACGTGTTGTTTATCACGGTTCTGGACATGGGGGTAATGGGGCTGATTATTTCGATGCTAACGGCCCGGATTCTCGGAATGGTTACTTCGGTTATTTATTTGCTGAAATACAACCAAACACTGCGTTTCCGTATCCAGAATGCTCTTCGGTTGAATTGGAACATTCTGAAGAAAATTATGATCATTGGGGTTCCGTTCGCAGCGGAGCAGATGTTCTTTAACGGGGGCAAGCTGTTAACGCAGACCTTTATCGTACAGCTAGGAACGCTGGCTATTACTGTGAATGCGATTAGCGGCTCTATTTCGCTACTCTTCCAGATTGGGGCCAACGCTTTGAGTATCGCTGTTGTTACAGTAGTTGGTCAATGCATTGGACGAAGGAATATCGCTGACGCCAGGAAGTACGTCAAGTCATTCCTCGGACTGTCTACCGTGTTCTTCATCATAGGGGATATCATTCTGCTACCGTTGTTCCCGTTAATCGTCAGACTGTTCTCGCCACCTGCGGAGATCATACCAACAATCTTCCAGTTAACCGTTTTGATTGCTATCGCACAGCCATTGTTCTGGTCGTTTAGTTTCATTACGCCATCGGCGCTACGGGCCGCTGGAGATTCCAATTTCACCTCGATCTCCTCGCTGCTCTCGATGTGGCTGCTTCGCGTCATACTAGGGTATTTGCTAGGAATTACATTTGGCTTCGGAATCATGGGGGTATGGATCGCCATGGTTACGGAATGGGTCGTTCGGGGCTCGATGTTTATGTGGCGTTTCAAAGGCGAGAAGTGGTACAGCCGTAAGTTGATTTGAACGGAACACTTGGTAAGGAACGAGATCATCCGGAATATTAAATTTGATTATTATTAGCGAAGTCGCTGATGCTGGGATTAAGAGCATCGGCGATTTTTTTGCTTTCTGGGGGTTGAAGCTCCAGCCACTGGAGGTTGTATGCTTGGTTCGAGCAAGCAGCAAGAACAGTATACAAGGAGGTTTTATGTTTATGAGATCTATTGAAATGGCATCAACAATCTTAAATGTTTTATTGCTCGGTTGGATCATATTTGCGAGAAACAAGACACAGCGAGGGCTGCTCATTGGATTTGGTGCTTCTGCTATTCTCGTACTGGTGCATGGGATCGTTGAAGGCATGCGTTGGCAGATGATCCCGGTTTATACCTTGACTTTACTCCCAATTCTGGTGTTGGCATGCAGGCGGTTATTCAAACCGTTGAAAGAGAAGGATGGCAATAAGAAAAGATCCCGTATTCGATGGATATTCACGATAGTTCTGGCCGCTTTGTATTCAGCTATCGCCATCGCGCTGCCAATCCTATTGCCAGTCTTCACATTCGAGCAGCCTACAGGTCCGTATAAGGTTGGTACGGTTACTTATGATTGGAAGGATGAACAACGGGAAGAGACGTTCACGTCGGATCCTGGTGATAAACGTGAATTGATGGTGCAGATCTGGTACCCTGCCGATTCACAGGCAAAAGGCCGTACAGCACCTTACATTTCAAACGCGGATGTTTTCGCCGAGGGATTCAGTACGATTCTGAATTTGCCGAAGGCTTTGTTCACAACGTTCGGCTATGTGAAGACGCATGCTATCGGGTCTGCTGAACTATCTCAGGAGGAATCGACCTATCCAGTACTTCTGTTCTCTCATGGATTTAGTGGACACAAGAATCAGAACACCTTCCAGGTCGAGCAGCTAGCCAGTCATGGTTATATCGTGGTTGGGATCGACCACACATACAGCAGCACAGCATCTGTCTTTGCAGATGGTCGGGTGGCTCCTTATGTGCAGCAGGATTTGAACTCAGGCACCTACCTGGATCAAGCCAATCCTGGATGGGTAGAAGACGCGAAGTTTGTGCTCGATCAAGTGGAGAAGCTGGCGAAGAACGATCCCGATAACCGGTTTACAGGACGAATGGATCTGCAGAATGTGGGGATGTTCGGTCATTCCTTTGGCGGAGCAACGAGCACACAGATGCTCATGGAGGATGAGAGGATCAAAGCAGCCGTGAATCTGGATGGCATCTTGTACGGCAAGCAGCGGATTCCGGCAGGAGGGTTAAAGAAGCCGTTCCTCATGATGAGTGCGGATGGATCGCTCAATAGCGTGCAGCAGATACAGGAAACTGAACTCAGACAGATGATGGAAGGACTGCTTGCACGATATGAGCATGTAGCCAAAGGCGGCAACTATTGGATGAAGCTCAATCATATGACGCATATGGGTTTCACCGATTTATATCTGTTCTCACCGTTGTATGAGAAGATGGATGGCGTCGATGTACGGCGCGCTCACCGTCTTATTAACGAGTACTCCCTGGATTTCTTCGACCATTATTTGAAGCACCAGCCACTGCAGTTGCTAGATCAGAACATCGGCGAGCATCCGGATTTTACGCTGCAAAAAGGTTGAACAAAATTGGAATCGTTGAGGGCGCTTGGCCCTCGATGATTCGCATGGAGAGATTATTTCTGCTGAAGCCTCCATTGAATGCCGTGATACAAAAGGAGGTTCCCCTTATACAGCTGGTGGTACTGTGGACTGATGATGGCACATAACGTGTTGCATCGTTCCAGATGCTTGGTTTGGGTGCTCTCGAAATATTCAACATAATGTTGGAAGAAGTCTTCATCAAGTTCAAGCTGATCTGAATTCGTATACAGCATGGCCATGTCTTCCACAATGGACTGTACAACCTTGCTGCCCGCAGTATATTTATTCTTCCATGCATGATTCAATCGCTCATGAATATGCTCCAGTTTATTTCTCCAGGTTGCAGCGTTATATCGAGGCTGTTGCACAATCTGTGAGAAGCCTAGCTTGACTTGTTTAAGATCTGACATGAATTGAGGATCATTCATGAGCTCTTGCAGTTCCTTCCAAGCGGCTGTCTGCTTGGCCGATGTCTTAGGCTGATGAACGACGAACTTGTTGAAATGATATAGAAGAGGGTCTCTCCACTCGCTGGGGATGCCCTCGAATAAATTCGCCTCCTCAACTTTATCCGCGATAAACTGTTTGCGATTCTCGATATTGATGGTCCGAGCGTTCACCAAATCGTGGATGTAATGGAGTGAATCGCCCCCACGTGCCTCTGCTTGACGCAAGATGGATATCATGTTCGCAAGCGTGTTCGCCTGCGTTTCCAAAGACTCGATCTGCCACGCCAGCGCTTTCTCCACGGTTAGTTCTCCCGCAATCAACTGATGAATCTCATCGATACCAAAATCTAAGTAACGCAATGTGTTAATGAGTTCTAACCGCCATATATCATCTACCGAATACAGTCGATTGCCCGCCTTCCGTATATTCGGTAGGTTTGAGCAGCTCGATTTCGTCGTAGTAACGGATCGTTTTGACGCTAGACCCCGTCATTTTTGCAACTTCGCCGATAAGATACTTCTTGTTCAAATGATAGCCCCCTGTCTAAACAGATGATGTGCTGCCGCTTCAAAGACCTTCAGTCTGTTACGGTATGCTCCTTGATTCGTTCCAGTATACACCTGTCCTTGCGGTTTGAAAAATGAGTGTTGAATGTCCCCTTAGGGGAGGTTTTATGCTTGGATTCAGCAAACAGATGGAACAGAAAAAGAGGAGGTTTTATGTTATGAGGACTTTAGAAATGTTGTCCGCAATCTTGAATATTTTATTGCTGGGTTGGTTGATATTCGCCAGAAATCGGTCACAGCGAGGATTAATCCTGGGCGCTGGCATTTCAACGCTATTCGTGCTGCTGCACGGGCTTATCGAAGGCATGCGTTGGCAAATGATTCCGGTCTATGGGATCACGCTTATCCCGATCGTTCTCCTGGTCGTAAGACATTTCTCCAAATCGAAGGAAGCAGAAAAGAAAACATCCCGAATCCGGTTGGCTCTAATAACGGCGTTGGCTGCACTTTATTCCTTCATTGCCGTGGCTTTGCCACTCTTGCTTCCGGTATTTTCCTTCGAGAAACCGACAGGTCCATACAAAATAGGAACCGTGTCCTATGCTTGGAAAGATGATGGGCGGGAGGAACTCCATACACCCGAGCCAGGCGATAAACGAGAGTTGATGATACAGATTTGGTATCCAGCGAGTGAAGGGGCGAAGGGAAAGAAAGCACCTTACGTTTCTCACCCGGATATTTTTGCAGAGGGATACAGCTCAGCTTTGCATATGCCAAAATTACTGTTTACAAGCATTGGCTATGCCAAGACGCATGCGATCGAAGCGGCAGAATTATCTGATCAGGAAACAGCCTATCCTGTGCTCATTTTTTCGCATTCGTTAAACGGGACGAAGAATCAAAACACATTCGAGATTGAACAATTAGTTAGCCATGGTTATATCGTGGTAGGCATTGATCATACGTACCGGAGTACGATATCAGTGTTCCCTGATGGCCGTGTTGTGCCATTTGTTCCTCAAGAGAGCAATACCATCGACTATCTCGATAAAATCAACGAGGAATGGGTGGAGGATGCGAAGTTTGTGCTCGATCAAGTCGAGAAACTCGCCAAGAGTGATCCAGACCATCGTTTTACGGATCGGATGGATTTGGAGCGCATCGGCATGTTTGGTCATTCCTTCGGCGGGGCAACCACCACGCAAATGCTTATGACGGATTCACGAATCAAAGCAGCGATCAATATGGATGGTGGACTCTATGGCAAGCTTCGGATTCCGGCCGATGGATTGAAGAAGCCGTTCCTGATGATGAGTGCGGACGGTACTCTGGCTGGCACTACGCATATGAGCGACGAGGAAATCGCTTCTCAAGGCACAACACGGAAGGAACTGGACAAGTTTTTTGCGGATACATTTGCTCGGCAATCGTCCGTAACCATAGGCGGCAACTATTGGATGACCCTCAAAAACATGAAGCATATGGGTTTTTCAGATATGTATTTGATTTCACCATTATTTGAGAAGATGGAGGGCGTCGATGTAACAAGCGTACATCAGTTGATTAACGATTACACGCTGGATTTTTTTGACCATTATTTGAAGCAACAGCCGCTTAAATTACTGGATCAGAATATCGGTGACCATCCGGAGTTTTCATTACAGAAAGGCTGAGGGCTATTTGCCCTCGGCTTTTTTGTTGATTACAGTTGTTTGAGTTTCCATTGTATGCCTTGCAGCAATAACTCGTTTCCTTTAGCGAACAAGCGGTATTTGGGGCTCAAGGTGGAACATAGCGTGTTGAACCGTTCGATTCGTTCTGTTCTCGGATGCTGTGAATATTCGGCAAAGTAGCGGAAAAAATCCTCATGGCTGACGGATTGTCCAGAGCTCGAATACAGCATGGCCGTATCCTCGACAATCTTTTGAACGTAAGGACTTTCGGCAGATTGCTTTTGCATCAACGCCGTATTTAACCGATTGTGAATTTCTTCAAGCTTCTTGACCCATCTTGCTGCATCATAATGAGGCCGATGGACCATGTTGAAGAATAGAAATTCATCGTTTTTAAGGTCGGCTATAAACTGAGGATCGTTCAGGAGCTCCTGCAATTCATGCCAAGCAATCGTTTGTTTGGCTGATATTTTCGTTTGATTGATAATGTGTTTGTTAAAGTTGTACAGAAATGAGCTTCTCCATTCTGCCGGAATGCCCTCTAAAAATTGGGACTCTTCTACTTTTTCAAGGATAAATTGCTGGCGTTTCTCTGTGTTGACGGCTCGCGTGGTCACCAGATCATAAATATATTGCAAGGAATCCTCTTCTTGCTCCTTCGCTTGTCGCAGAATGGATAACATATTCGAGAGTGTACTCATTTGTGTCTCTATAGATTCAATCTGCCAGTCGAGTGCTTTGTCCAGCGGTATTTCGCCAGAGAGCATCTGTTTAATCTCATCGATCCCGAAATCCAGATATCGCAGGGTTGTTATTAGCTCTAAGCGCCATAGATCGGAAGACGTGTACAACCGATGTCCACCCTCTGTATATTCTGTGGGCCTAAGCAGTCCGACCGTGTCATAGTAACGGACGGTCTTGATGGTAGTTCCGGTCATTTTTGCGGCTTCCCCGATAGAATATGTCTTGTCCAATGATGACACCCCTTGTTTGCATTATACGACCTGCGCCCCATAACGGAGGTAAGGCTATTCTGCTATGATATAATAAATATACCTATAAAAGGAAGGTTTCTACATAGAGAGATAGGAGAGGATCGGATGAAGAGAAGAATTCCGCTGCTGTTTAATCTGGTGTTTTTTATTCCGACCATTATTTTAAGTATCATGGTTTGGGTGGATTTCACGGATCAACTTGATACTAACTTGAATAGGGAGCTTACATCCGAACGAGAACTGTTCTTTCTGGACCGTGGCAATAAAGTTCTTGGGATTACGCACGATGATGACAGCGGACTGAAGGGTGAACTTTACGATGTTAAAACAGAGAAACTTATTAAAGAGATACCCCTCTATTCTAATATACATAGCCAGATCGTATCAGCATATCAGAATGGCCGCTTGATTCTGGTGACGAATAATGCTGAAGACCGGCTTGAGATGAATATGATCGATTCTGAAGGCGGCGTGCAAGAACTGGCGCAAGGGAAACTGGAAATCTCTGGATTTATAAATAATAATGTGTTTTCCTGGCGGGGGAAAGTCATAGTCATGGGGAAAGAGGGGGATAAAACTCCCTATATTGCAGAGGTCAATCAGGGGAGACTACAGAAGGTTGTACTGAAGGATGAGAACCTGCTACCTTCCAGACCAACATATATGCGGCCGGTTCAGGGGAGCTTCGACAGCGGTGCAGCTATGCCGATGTTCGAAGTAGATCTTCATGATGGCCGGACGGCATATGTAAGCGGGGTGCTGAACGATCAGGGGCTTCCACTAACATATATCAAAAAGGGTGAAGAGAACTCGTTCGATGCAGAAAACCGTGCTGCTTACCAATTCGCAAAACAGTATAACCGGGACCAGACTAGCCTGCTTAAAGTAGACTCCGAATATCCCGAGCAGGTCCGATATTATGATGCGGCAGCAAAGAAATCGGGCGCTGTAGTGCCAACGCCGATGCCAGTGTACCAGGCGAAGCTGTATCTGCTGAATGATGAGGAGACTCTGATTGCTGGCTCCAACACGAAGGATGAGGCAGAAGGGCATGTTCTTGGATATTTATACAATGAAAAGACGAAGCAATTTACGGATGTATCGGCGATCGTGTCCATGCTTACTTATGACAATCTGAGTGATACGAAGTTGCATTTCTATAAGGATGCCGGGGACGATATGCTGTATTACTCCAACGCGTCAGCTTCTACCGCATGGATGAATGTGCGTGAAGGAGCGTTTGGACTTCTGTATCCAGAGAAAGTTCAGCAATGGCAGCATAATAGAGAAGAATATCAAAAATCCTTCCAGACCTTTATGGATTATTTCAAGCAGGGAGATGGCCTAATTATCAACTGGGTGATTTGGATCATCATTCCGCTCGTTCTGTTCGGTTCATTGGCCATTTTACCGCCGATATTGCGGGCGAAGCATAGACGAGGATTAGAACAAGGGGTCACTCTCTCAGGAACGATCACGCAGATGTCCGAGACAGGCACGTATATCAACAACCAGCCGCAGATTCGTTTCATGGTACATTTCCAGGATGAAGGGCAGACGAAGGAAATTGCGATCAAGAAGGTCATCTCACATATAGACCGTATACAGGTTGGGGATCGGATCCTCATTAGTTATAACCGCAGCAAGAACAAGGGAATGATTCTTAATGCAGCAGATGCGGTGGAAGATGTGAAGCCGAAGATTATTGCAGAAGCAGTGTTGACTAAGATTGATTTCATTGGAACAGCACAGCGGGGAAGTGCGTTAATGCTTCATTTTGAAGCTGTGGGCCATACATACTCCGTACCTGTTGTACAGGCGGCAGGGTTCGAATACCGAGTTGGGGAAATGGCGTCATTAATCGAGATTGGGGGAATTACAAGTCTGCTCGAATATGGAAACTTATCGGCACGGGCCCGGAGTACGGCGGAGAGACTTACACTTCAGGGGGAGATAACGCGAATTCAACCGTTCGGGGTTACGATCCAAGATCGGCAGTTAATGGTGCTTGAGGTGCTGATCAGT
>DASYFA010000007.1:0-4772 GCA_036498705.1 Paenibacillus sp. | reverse complement strand
TTCTTCTTGAAGAAGGTCGTAAAATAAGAAGGAGAATCGAACCCCACCCGGGTAGCAATCTCATTCAATTTCAGATTCGTATCCTGCATCAGCCGATTGGCTCCTTCCAGCCTCTTCGTCTGGATGTATTCCAACAAGTTATGACCTGCCGCCTGCTTGTAGAAGCGCGAGAGATAGGACGGATTGAAATGAACTTCCTCTGCGATCGCGGTCAACGATACATCTCCAGATAAATGCTCGTTCACATATCGCTGAATCTGGTCGACGACGAATAGCTTCATCTCATCCTGCTCCATCCGGCCATACTCGTACATATTCTCCTCGTATGGGTTGACTCTGCCCAGATCTACGATGATCATCGTCTGGCCTAATGCGGCGCGTGCCTTAAGTAGAGAATGCAACTTCTCATACTGCTGCCCGGCCATATCCCAACTTCCTTCCAGATTGTCCGATATACCGAAGGAGACAGCTACGCCTAGCAGCTCTTCACACTCATTTTGCACCAGCTCCAATATTCCCTTCATATACATCGTTATACTGTTCCAGTGAGCCCCATTTGTGACGTTCTCTCCACGGAACCTCCCTAACAGCTCTGCCCCTGGCTGCAGCATCCAGAAGAGCACGTCATCCTGCATAACAGAGCACTCGCATTGGAACGAAGGAGGCAAATAGTTCAAGAATGATCTCTGTACCGCTTGGCGCAGTTCGCTCGCTCTATCCATTTCATTTAAGGTCATTTTTCCGATCAGGAAAAATGCTGGTTGTTCCGGTACAATCCGGAAATGCACTTCTTCGTAACGAGGTTGACACAATAGACGAAGGAGATCTTCTCCTCCGGCCATTTTCCGCAGCAATTCCTGCTTCAACAGCGGTACAGCAATCTCTAAGTGCAGCCTCGCCTTCTCCTCTTGAATTCTGCGCCGATTCTCCTCATCCAGCTTGGCAATAGATCGCTGTACTGCCTCGAAGATCAGCTCGATCCCCTCTGTCTTGAGAATGTAATTGTCCACTTTCTTGCGCAGCGCTTCATGAACATAATCGAACTCACTGTACCCGGTCAGAAGGATAGAGCGGCAATGCGGCCAGTAATAATTAATTTCATCGACGAGCTGAAGTCCGCTCATCTGCGGCATTCGGATATCGCTAACCAGAATATCCAGCTTCATTTTTCTGGCCATTTCAAGAGCCTCTTTGGCGGAATAAGCTTTACACACTTCAAGCTCAAACTCGGTATTGTCCTGGAACAGAAGAACCAGCCCGTTCACAATCACAGGCTCATCATCAACAATCAATAATCTATACATGCTTAAGCCTCCTCTTCATCAACAACAATGATCAGATCTACTCTTAGACCTCCATAGGCGCTGCGCGAGACAAACAGCCCACTGCCCTTCCCGTATTTTAGCTTCAGCCGGTTGTTCACATTGATTAGCCCGGTCTTCTCCATATATTTCGACTCGGTGGCCAGTTTGTCGCGCATCTGCTCGATCATTGGCCCGGTAACAAGTTTTCCGTTGTCCTCCACAGTAACCCGCAGCCTTCCGTTTGCGTATTCCGTCCCCATGTAGATCACTCCCTCCATCGTCCCGTCCTCGAAGGCATGCTCGAACACATTCTCTACAATGGGTTGAATAATAAGCCGGGGCACCGAGATCGATGGCGGTACATCCTTCACATCGCTATATTCGAAGGTAATCCGGTTCGAGAACCGAATACACTGAATCTCACAATAATCAAGCGCATGCTGGTATTCCTTGTAGAAGGGCACTTCATCCGACCCACTCCTCGTAATATATTGATAATATGTACCGAGCTTCTGAGAGAACTCAGCGGCACTATCGGCGTCTCCTACCTTGCACATCATGTAAATATTAAAGAAACTATTGTACAAAAAATGCGGGTTGATCTGCGACTGGAGCTGCTTTAACTGTGAATGCTGCAGGGCGATCTTCTGCTCATAGTTTTCTCGAATCGAATTTTTCAGTTTAAGGGCCATATTATTGAAGCTACTAAATACATAATGGAACTCATCATTGCTTCGCGATTCGATCATAATGTTCAAATTGTCGGCTTCCAGCATCCGGAACGCCTTAACCAGACGCGATAAAGGACGATGGATCATTAAATTGACCGAGAAGGCATACAGCACCATAATCACAATAGCGATAATGAACAATAAATAGGACCAGGTCGTAAATTGGTTCAATGGGCGGGTAATTTCGTTCTGATTGACATACATGATCAATGACAAATGCAGCGCACTGACGTCGTTATGAGTAATAAAATAATTAACGCCGTGGATCTCCTTCATTTCAGAGTTATCTTGTTCCCTTATGCTCTGCTCAGAGATCTGTCTAAGAATCGTGTTCGATTCCTGAAGATCACTCGAGGTCGTCAACACGGTGCCTAATTCCTTACTACCCAGCAGTACCTCGGATTCTTGATACAAACTTGCAATTTGATGTAATGCTTCAAGTAGCTTAGGCCTGGAAATCTCGATATAAGACCATATCCCGCCATTGTTCTCTGTCTCAATCAGGAAAATCTGGTTTCCAGTCTGATAGAACGAAGGCTTTGGCTTCGTGGATAGTAGAGATGCGACCAGACTCATCTCCGGATTCGGAGTATTCGTCACTCCGGACATCGTAGAGATGGTCTTACCGACGGCCTCGACATAGACGCCAGCATTCACGATATAATCGCTGAAGGCCGTCAGTGCATTCTGCCTATCCCTCACCTGCTCAATCAGTTCCACTTCCTCATAATTCTCCAGCATACTTCCTCGGAAGCTGAGCTTCTGCAAATCCTTGTCATTTAGCAGTTGAAGCTGCAAATTCCGGATGAAATACATCTCTTTGTCAAGCTGCTTGGAGTAAAAGGTAGCACCGGCTAGAGAAGAGCTCAATATAGCATCTTTACTGATCGACATTCCCCTGTAATTGAACCAAATATTCATTGTGATGAGCGGCAGCAATAACAAAATAAATATGGCGATAACTTTTTGATATACGAACCACTTCGATTTCTTCTTAACGATCCTAAGCTTCATCGTATTCCCCCCGTGGCTGTAAGATGGATGGTTATCTGTAACTGTGGCAGTTAACAAAAAAGGAACCATCCTTGCGGAAGATTCCTCTTTTGTTCTTTTCGTTGAAAGTGCGCAAGCTTAATTGCCCGATCCGTATATCTCGATCAATAGAAAATTGACTTATTCTCGTCATCCAGCTGCTGCAGTTAACTCTATAGCTAATATCCCGCAGCGCGCCGTAATCTCTAGCAACCATCGTTGTCATATAAAATTGTAGGCCTGCCCACGAAGACAAACAATTTAAAAACTTTTACCTTGACTTGCAATATTTTTACTTGTTTACATTCAAAATGTCTTAGTGGGGTAACGCAGGTTTTCGCCCCTAAACACCCAGATATCACCATCATACTGCATCATAAAAAATAGGCCAACCCGATAATTTTTACTACTAAGGCCATAAAGCCACTGGTTCTTTTTAAGTAAGATACTTAAACAGTTTAACTTGTTTATAGATTAATAATTAGGTATACTAACAATTAGGTTGAAAAATGGTTTCTTTCAGATCTCAATTGGAAGGAGGTTAGTCATGGATATCGAGAGTAATCAAGGCAATCAGCTTCTAGAGGCGATATCCAAGTTCAAGCGCTTGCATACTAGAGCAATTACCGATGAACGAGTCCCAAGGGGTGAGTTCGTGTTGATGAATGTGATATCCAAAATGATGCACAAGCACGCACTTGATTCGGAAGGAGACGATAAACCAGGCATCAAAGTATCAGAGCTTAGCAATAAAATGAAAATTAGCCCTCCATCCGTATCGCAAATGGTCAACTCCCTTGAAGAAAAAGGATTAGTGGAGCGCCTAACGACTCGCAATGACAGACGTGTCGTATACGTCAATCTGACTGAGGAGGGACGTTCGATACTTAAACAGACAACCGATCATTTCCTGACCTTCTCGAATGAAATTGCGAGACGATTAGGGCATGAAGAGACGGATCATCTCATTAGATTGTTCAATCGCCTCAATACGATTGTCGGTGAAATGCAAGAAGAACAGCGCTAGAAATGAACCAATCGATTGATCAAATCAAGAAAGGAAGCTACCTGTATATGAGAAGACTCGCCTCTTATTTAAAACCTTTTACAGCGACCTTGATCCTGGCGATCATCTTGCTCTTCGGTCAGGCGATGGCGGACTTGAATTTGCCACACTACATGTCCGACATCGTTAATACTGGCATTCAGCAAAGCGGGATTGAGAATGCTGTGCCTGAAGCCATTAGCGAAAATGGATTTACGCTGATGACCACATTCATGACAGAGGCTGACAAAGCGAAGGTCAAAGAGAACTATACGCTTGTTACTGCCGGTGACACCAAATATGTAAAAGACTATCCGCTTGCCAAAGCGGAAAATATTTACGTTCTGAAAGACATAAATAAAGACACCGAACAGGAGCTTAACAGTATCTTTGGGATGGCTGCCGGAACATTTATTCAGGTATCCAAGGATATGGCTGAGCAATCTGGTGCTGCTCCTGATAAGGCGAACGAGGTTGGAACTGTAGATTTTCAGCAGCTCTACACCATGCTTCCAGCATTCCAACAGCTTCCGGCTGATATGATGAATAAAGCCAGAGAGGTTGCGGCTCAGACCGATCCGACGATGCAGCAGGCGACGGGTAGTTCATTTGTGAAACTGCTGTACAGCGAGTTGGGTATGGACCTTGGCAAAATCCAGA
>DASYFA010000006.1:0-8803 GCA_036498705.1 Paenibacillus sp. | reverse complement strand
TAGAGACAGGGACGGATCAGCTTTTAATTCAAGGCCTGAGAACTTGCTTTCCTTCCACTTCAGATAAGCGGCGGCGCCAATCATGGCCGCATTATCTGTACAATATTTAAATGGTGGGATGACTAATGAAATATTCTCTCGCTCACATCGCTCGGAGAGGCTTGCTCGCAGACCTCGGTTTGCTGCAACTCCGCCGCAAAGCAGAAGCTGCTTCGCTCCCGTAGAACGAACCGCGCGGATCGCTTTTTCTACCAGCACCTCGATGACAGACTCCTGAAAACCGCGGGCAATTGCCGCTTGATAGCCCTCTTCACCCTTCATCTTATGTTGATTCACCGCATTAAGCACGGCTGACTTCAACCCACTGAAGCTGAAATCATAGGAATCTGGCTCCAGCCAAGCTCTTGGAAGCACCTCACTCTGCTCGGCCTCGAGTGCCAGCTTATCTACATGCGGACCGCCTGGATACGGGAAGCCCAGTGCCCGTGCTACTTTGTCATACGCTTCGCCAACGGCATCGTCCCGCGTCTGGCCAATTCGCTTGAAGCTGCCCTCTTGCTCCATCACTACAATCTCCGTATGTCCACCCGATACGACTAGAGCGATACAAGGATATTCAATCGGCTGGACCAGTCGGTTGGCATAAATATGTCCAGCAATATGATGCGTACCAATCAATGGCTTGTCCAGAGCAAAAGCCAAACTTTTTGCAGCCATGATCCCTACAAGCAGAGCACCAACCAGTCCGGGGCCTTCGGTTACCGCAATCGCGCTAAGTTCACCCGGTTCGATACCCGCTTGGTTAATCGCCTCTTCCAGCATGAGCGTAATATTCTCTACATGCTTGCGTGAAGCAACTTCAGGCACGACGCCTCCGAACGCCTTATGCGTCTCAATCTGACTAGCGATGAGATTAGACAGCACTTCCGTACCATTTTTGACAACCGCGGCAGAAGTCTCATCACAGCTCGTCTCTACCGCTAATATATAGCAATCTTGATTTACCAATGTTCCTCTCTTCCTCTCTGTTCCTCGGTTCAGCCCTGCTGTACCCGTACCGGCAAGTCACACCACATAATCAGCGCGTCCTCATGGTTGTCCGAGTAATAATCCTTGCGCTTCCCCGCAGGTTCGAATCCCATTTTGCTGTATAGCGACTGTGCCACATGATTCGAGACTCTGACTTCCAGTGTCATACGAACCATTCCCAGTTCGATAGCCCAATCCATCATCTCCCGCAATAGACGCTCGCCGAGATGATGGCCGCGCAGAGCCGTTCTTACAGCGATATTTGTAATATGCGCCTCATCAACGATCGTCCACATGCCGCAATATCCAGCCGCCTTGCCGTCTACCTCCATGATGAGATACCTAGCAAAATGATTCATCGTCATCTCATTGCGGAATGCCACCTCGCTCCAAGGCAGGGTAAAGGACTCATGCTCAATAACCATTATGTCTGGTATATCATTCAACGTCATTGGGCGAAATACGATATTGCCAAGTTCAGCATCTTTTATAGACAGCATAAATGGTCTCCTCCTCTATGCATTACGAAGCCGCTTCGCTTCCGCTTCCGCAAGCTGGGTATAGTTCGGTTCAAGCGCGTGAACATCATCACCTGCACTGCTCCGGCTTCGGGCCGTCCCGGCAAGCCCCATCCAGATCCCTTCCAATTCATAGGAAACGATATGAAGACGATCCCCCATAAGAGGGCGCAATGCTTCAGCAGAAGCTTCATGCAGAGCAATATCGCCGACGATCCAGATCCCTTCCGGTCTATCCTCCGGTGCGTAGGATTGCAGCAACTCGGTAATCTGCTCTACCCAACGGTCCATGAGCCGAATGCCATCCTGCTCTAGACGGTGAGTCAACGCGTTATCCTGAGCAGAGAATAACGCCGTAAATACTTGTCCACGCCGCGCATCTACGAGCGGAATAATCCAATGTTCTCTCGTGCCGGCAGCAGTTCCTTGAGCCGTACTCGATTCAGTAGAAGCGTCTGCCTCCACTGAGCGATTTCCCATCGCGTATGCTCCCAGCGCTTCTGTATCTTGTCCCGTCTCTTTGGCCCAAGCTCCCAGCGCCGTCGCCTCCAGACTTGAAATGCCAAACACCGGGATGTTCAGGGCCCAAGCCAGCGTCTTGGCCGTCGTCACAGCAATCCGGATTCCTGTATAGGAACCAGGACCAACACCAACAACGATGCCGTCAAGCTCCTGCTTCGTTAAGCTCGCCAGTTCAAGAGCCTTCTCAATCGCTGTTACCAAATACGCCGAATGATTGCGTTCGGCAAGTATATTTTGCTCAGCTAGCAATTTGCCATTCGCCATGACAGCTACTGCTAGTGAAGAAGTGGAAGTGTCAAACGCCAATAGCCGCTGCTGCGGCCGATTACCGTCTATATTCATCGTTCAAGGACTCCATTCTCTGTCAAAGTGTTAATCCAATCGTCATAAGGTTGACCCTGGGCCTGCAGATAAATTCTCCGCTCTGTTCCAGGTAAGGTCTCCAGATAAATGTGCAACAAATTTTGCGGCAGAATATCCGTAATGAGACTTGCCCATTCCACCAAAGTGACACCCGACCCATAGAAATATTCGTCCAGACCCAGTTCCTCAGCTTCGTCCAGCGACAACCGATATACGTCCATATGATAAAAAGGCATCCGTCCCTTATATTCCTTGATCAAGGTAAATGTTGGGCTGTTCACTGTTCCTTCGACACCCAAATGTTTCGCGAACAATTGCGAAAAGGCCGTCTTCCCAGCGCCAAGATCCCCGTCGAGGGCGATAACTGTTCCCGCCAAGGCTTGTCCCGCCAGAAAAGCAGCAAGCTTCTCTGTTCCGGCAAGGTCTTTTATCTCATATACGACGTTTGCCGACAATTTATCGAATTCCATATGTTGACCACCTTCAACTGCAGCATTCGCCAGCAAGATTCTTCAATACATCATTCGAGCTTCCTCTTTTACTGCAAAAAACTATAAAATCGGACTTTCTTGGCTATCCTAAAAGAAAACCGTCAGTTCCTGTCAAACTAATTGCATTCTAAATCATTATATAGGTCTGTTAAGACAGCCGCAACACGGAAGCGAGGGTGATCACATAATTGCCCAAGTCGCCTGAACATAATAGCTACCTCTTAAAAGAAGAAAGGAAGTGTTGCTCAATGCATACCGTCTGGAAAGGTGCGATCAGCTTTGGTCTGGTCCATGTACCGGTGAAGATGTTCTCGGCTACAGAAGACAAGGATATATCCATGAAATACATCCATAAAGTGTGCGGCAGTCCGATTTCCTATGTGCGCCGTTGTCCTGCCTGTGATGTAGATGTGACTTGGGATGATATTTCTAAAGGCTACGAATATGAAAAAGGCAAATACGTGCTTTTCTCCAAGGAAGAGCTCGAGCAACTATCAGCGCAGACGGAGAAGACGATCACAATTCTTGATTTCGTCGATTTAACAGAGATCGATCCAATCTATTTCCAGAAGACCTATTATTTATCACCTGACCAAGCCGGAGGGAACGCCTATCGGCTGCTACTAGAGGCGATGCGGGATTCCGGAAAGATCGGGATCGCCAAGATCGCTATTCGCTCCAAAGGAAGCCTGGCTGCCATCCGGGTGATGGAGGATTGCCTTGTTATCGAGACGATTTTCTATCCGGATGAAATACGTCCCGTATCGCAAGTGCCCAATCTTCCGCAGGGAGCCAATGTGAACGACAAAGAACTGACGATGGCCAAGCTGTTGATCGAGCAATTGTCCACCCCATTTGAGCCGGAGAAGTATACCGATGATTACAGAGAGAATCTGCTGACCCTCATTCAGCACAAAATTGCCGGTGAAGAGATTAGCCTGGCTCCAGCCAAGCCAGAGACTAATGTGATCGACTTGATGGCCGCGCTGCAAGCGAGTATAGAGGCAGTCAAGGGGCCGGTTGTCACCGATCCCGGAGAGGCCAAGACCAAGACGAAGCGGACCTCAACCAGGAAGAAGAAGGAAGTCGCCGCAGAGACAGATACAGGGACAGATACTAATGAAGTCAAGCCCGAAGTAGTAACTAAACCAAAGCGTAAGGCCACAAGCAAAACGACAAAGAAGACCATTTCATAATGTAATGTGTGCAACCTAGCGCCGTCTTGCATGTAGGTATGTGAAATTAAGCTAGATTAATCAAATCTGCTGGGTGAAGACACAGGCCTCCGGCGGAACGTCAGCCCAGCCCTGTAGGACAGGATGACGTAACGTACCACCGGGGGTCCACTCAGCGAAATGCATTTTGACCGTAAGCTGCGGCTGCATCCATACGACTCCCTTCACTCTCCCCGGTGGTGCGGCAAAAGGCGCTACAAAAGGACGATCCGGTACCGCCAATCTACGTGATGCTTCTGTAATGCGGGAGAGATCATCACCTTTCCATTTTCCGGGGCCGGCATTTCCGATATATTTCAGACTTCCTTGCTCATCAAATAGACCAAGCAGCACCGAATTGACGATCTCATCGCGATACGTTACTCCGCCAATCACAGCATATAGGTCATGCGTTAGCTTCATCTTGCGCCAGCGTCCATCCTTGCCACCAATTGCATAACTGCTGTCGAGCTGTTTGCACACAATACCTTCCCATTGACGCTCTCTCATCACGGCATAGAGGCCCTCAGCATGATCAACATTGGGGACGAGCTGTACGCGTGTACTTGGTAGTACATATTCCTGAAGTAGCTTCTGACGCTGCACAAGCGGCTGATCCGTAACCCATCTTCCGTTGCAGTACAGAATATCAAATATCATATACACTACGGGAATCCTCGGTACTGCAAAAGTAATTTCTTGCTGCCGGCGGAGACTGTCCCGCTTCATAATTTCATGAAATGACGGCTTGCCTTCAGCAATGGCGATCATCTCTCCATCCAAAATAGCGGATTCTGATCGGCAAAATTCTGACGGGTTCATGAACTCGGGATATTGCAGAGTACGTTCATTGCCGCGACGATTTATAAGGCGTACCCGCCCTTTCTCGATATAGGCCAGCATCCGCACTCCATCCCATTTGACCTGAGCAATCCATTGCTCTCCTTGCGGGAATTCAAAGGTGCGAATCGGCTCAAACGGTTCAACTGGCGTAAATTCCATAATTAATCTCCTATTCATAGGCCTGCCTCTCACAAGGCTCTGGCAAGATCTGTAGTTAATTAAACTCTCCTATATCTTCATTCCTTGAAAGGAGTATTCTAATGGCACAATCGATCAAAGGTACGATACGAATTGAGGGCGAGGAAGTAACCATTTCGAATCCAGACAAGCTGCTCTGGCCGGAAGCCGGCATTACCAAGCTGCAATATTTACAACGGCTGGCCGAGTTGTCTCCTTATCTACTCCGCTATTGTCGCAACCGATTTCTAACGACAATCAGATATCCGGGTGGCATCCATAACAAATTTTTCTATCAAAAGAATGCTCCCGAGCCATTGCCGGAGTTCGTCAGGACCGCTCCTCATGAGGATATCAACTATATTGTGCTCGATAACCTGCCAACTCTACTCTGGCTCGGCAATTTAGCGGCGATCGAATTTCATCCCTCATTGCATTATGTAGGAGACAACTTGCCTTGCGAATGGATGATTGATCTTGACCCAAGTCAGGATGATGAGCCGCGGATTATGGAGGCTGCCGCTTACGTTGGCGATATTCTTACTTCTCTTGGTATCTCTTCCGTCCCTAAGACGTCGGGCGCTACCGGCGTGCAGATCATCGTTCCGGTTGAATACGGCGTAACATTCGATCAACTGCGCTCCATCGGTCAATTCGTAGCTCGTTACGCTACGGAGAAGTATCCCTCCCTCTTTACCATCGAGCGCCTGAAGAAGGACCGTGAGGGCAAAATTTATTTCGATTATCTACAGCATTATAGCGGAAAGACATTGGCTGCTCCCTACACTCCACGCGCGCGGAAAGCCGCCAGCGTATCAACGCCTTTAACCTGGGATGAGGTGCGCAGAAATCCCCATCCTTCCGAATTCAATTTGCTGAATATAGGTGAGCGACTGCGGCAAAGAGGAGATTTACTGCAAGAAGTAAGGCCGCAATCACTGGGGCTGATCCTGCAGCATTTACAATCCAAGGCTTAGAAGGTCTGCAGATCAAATATTTTTCTTGAATGACAATGCCTATCTTCCACTCAGCCTTTTCCACTTTGTACAACGTTTATTCATAGCACGATAGACATTTCTAAAGCCAAAACTGCATTTCCGATATATCAGACAAGGCAGTTTTTTGACATGATTTAAGAGATAAAGGAATAGATAAGATATATAGAGCGTGTTCAAAAAGTGGGATTTTGAATTACCTCTATAACTTCTACTTCTGCGAGAGGAAAGGAGTTGCTATGAGAAGTGCCACCTTACCGAATCCAAATCGGATGACGCTGCTCGTTCTGCGAGAGGCGGGGCAGCCAGCAAGGCAAATGCATATGTCCAAGCCGCTAATGATTGCCGTCCCCCTGGTTGCCATTCTATCGATATCGGGTCTAATCATTAGCCTGCAACTGCAATCCACGCAGACAATTGCAAGACTCGAGGATCAATTGCAATCTCAGAGCCTTAGGTTCGAGGCCGTCGTCTCCGATAAGAATGCAGCGATTGAGAGACTACAGAATGAAGTGATTTCGCTATCTAGCCAATCGCAGGACATGATGAACCGCATGGAGCGAGTAGCCGAGCTAGAGGATCAACTGCAGAAATTTATTGAGAAATATGGAGAGTCGGACACAAATGGACTAAGTAATTTATCCTCTCTGTCGCTGGAGGGTCTTGATGCCGATAACCTCAATGAGCCACTGGGTGTGGGGGGAGAATTTATCGCAGTCCATGAGAATGAAATCGAGCAATTGGCTGAGCAGACGAAGGATCAATTTCGGGAAATGAATGCCATGCTGGATGAGATGGAGAAGAATGTACCACTAACTTTAAAAAAAGCGAAGCAAACCGAATACTCTCTATCAGGAACTCCTTCGGAATGGCCGACTTTATCGAAACGGCTTACCTCTAATTTCGGCTACCGTACTGACCCGTTTACAGGGCGCGCCTCCTTCCATGCTGGAATCGATATCGGTGCCAAGGAAGGTGATCCGGTATACGCCGCAGCGGCGGGTGAGATCATTACGGTAGCACAGGATAATTCGCACGGTAAATATATCGTTATCCAGCATCCCGAAGGACTGCAGAGCTGGTACCTTCATCTAAGCAAGATCAGCGTCTCAGAGGGAGATTTCATCAAGAAGGGGCAGACGATTGGCAAAGTCGGCAACACCGGGCGCAGCACGGGATCTCATTTGCATTTTGAGATTGTTAAGAATGGGAAGACGATAGATCCATTACCCTATCTACAATAGTTCGCTTTTGATCACGAAGTAACACTGAGAGCTTATTCGACATCGAATCTTGAATTCAGCCGGGCCTTCCGGTGCTCACGTACCCACTACGTACGCTCCGCTCCTCAGGCCCTAGCTTCATCCAACCTTCTCGGTGCTGAAAAGCGAACTTTTACAACACACACAATAATGAACGGAGGAACAAATTTGCGGAAGAAAAATTCACGGGCACACGGCCTGACCGACACGCTGATTGGCCAAGGTAGCGTTGCCGAGGGGAAGGTACAATGCGAATCCAATCTACGCATCGATGGAGCCTTTCACGGTGAGATCGATTGCAAAGGTCAGGTGATTGTTGGAGAATCGGGGGAAGCTAGATCGAACATCAGAGGGGCGAACATTATCGTAGCCGGCCATGTTATCGGTGATATATCTACCAAGGGTAAACTGACGATTACAAGCAACGGCCAAGTGGACGGAAACGTCAGCGTCTCTAATCTGATCATTCTCGAGGGTGGCCTTCTTAACGGCGTTAGCACAATGGAGAAAATTAAAGCTGTAGCCCCTCTCAAGGAAAAGACACAAAAGACGCCGCAGCCCGAAGTGGGGTAATTCAAATTGAAGATCCAAAAGTAGTTCCCGCCTGTACAGCAAGCGGGAACTTGTTTTTTGCTAGGCGGCTACGTCCCGCTTCTTGAACATGAACCAAGATATCAATAGAAATAACAGCACGTAGCTGATTAGCACGGTAACAGAGAAGCCCAGTGTCATTCCTGCCACTCCCTCCTGTCCACCCCGATACTGACTTAGATCCATATTGACGAACAACGTATATTTGGCCCATGGATAACGGACTGGATTAAAGAGCATCGTGAAGATGCCACCCGTGAATAGAATGAACATGGATAAGCCGATTGCGATTCCACTCGAGCGAAATACCGTGGATATCATGAACGAGATCAAAGTAATGACTAACAAATCAATATATCTGTACAGCAGATCCTCCAGCAAATACGCAAATGGACTCACATGATCCGAGAACATCATCGATGTCTTAATCGGATACATGGCCAAAGAGACCAGCAGCGTACTAACGAAGAACAGGGCTGTAATGATCAAGGTGAACAGGAGTAGCGCAAGCAGCTTCGAGGCAAGTACCTTCGTTCGTGTCCACGGACGAACCAACAGCAGCTTGATTGTCCCCCAGGTGAATTCTCCAGCTACAATATCAGCAGCTACAATCGAAGCAAAGATCGTGACCATATAGAACAGGAAAGAAAGCTGTCCGGCTGCATCCCAGGCGGTTATAGTCGAACCACCCCCACCCAGAAGGAACAGAATACTGAAGAACAGAACCAGCAGCAGAATAATCCCGAACATGATCCAGGTACGGATACGCCGATATATTTTCATATTCTCATTCTGAAC
>DASYFA010000005.1:0-4252 GCA_036498705.1 Paenibacillus sp. | reverse complement strand
CATCCTATACTACTTGTTTCATTGGTCCCCTGGTCTCGTCAACTTCATATTTAATTCGATATTGCTGGTGGTCGGATACAAATTTCTCGATAAGCAGACAACCATATATACGATTATCGCTGTTGTATTCAACTCTCTCTTCTTGTATCTTACGGAAGGCTGGACGATCGCTTCCCATGAATTGATGCTAAATGCTGTCTTCGGTGGCGTACTTGCCGGGGTGGGGATTGGGCTCATTATTAAGGTTGGCGGGACAACGGCAGGGTCGACGATTCTTGCACGGATCATGAATAAGTATCTGGATTGGAATGTAAGTTATGCCTTGTTGTTCTTCGATTTGATCGTCGTCTTTGCTTCCTTGTTTATCATTGGTGTTCAGAGCTTGATGTTCACCATTGTGATGCTATTTATTGGCACTAAGGTGATGGATTTTATCATCGAAGGATTGAATCCGAGAAAAGCGGTGATGATCGTATCCAAGGAGCAGAATCAGATCGCCGAGCAGGTGAATTTCGTGATGGAACGTGGCGTGACTGTGCTTCACGGACATGGATTCTATACGAAGCTGCCACAGGAAATTTTGTATATCGTCATTAATAAGCAGGAGATCAGTCAACTGAAGAAGATCGTTAAAGCGATTGACACGAATGCATTTATTACGATTCATGATGTGCGTGATGTATTTGGGGAAGGATTTATGGAGTTGTCGAAATAGACGGCTCTTTTTTTTGTAGAATATTAACCCCTTATTAGAAGATTTTCTACCTTAAATTCTAGTAGAGAGGGGGTAATATAGAGGTGAATACACATCATGGGAGGTGCTTCATGAGGATGATTGTGGAGGATACAGAGGAACAGTTTCATATTGCGTCCGCACTTGAAGTGACGAAGCAAGTCGTCGTGAAGCCAGATAGCGTAGTTACGTTTGCGGGAGGCGAGACGACCGTCGGACTACATCGTGAGTTGACCCATCTGTGCCAGGAGTGGCGTATTGATTTCTCAAAAATGAATGCGTTTACACTGGACGAATATGTCGGTCTGTCCCCTGATGATCCGCGAAGTGTCAGCTACCGGATTCGTCACCAGGTGCTGAACCATATCGGTGTGCAGAGCGACCATATTTATATGCCGGACGGTATGGCTGAAGATCTGCAGGAGGCTTGTACCACCTATGATAGGCTTCTCGATGAGCATCCTGTTGATCTTGAGATTCTCGGAATCGGAAGTAATGGCCACATTGGATTTAACGAGCCGGGAACCCCTTTCCATCTGGATACGCATGTGAGTAACCTTGCTAGCCGTACGGCACAGGATAAGGCAGGATTCTTCGGCGCGGTCGGCAGCGTACCTGTACAGGGGATTACCGTAGGGATCAGGCGGATTATGAGATCGAAGCATATTTTGCTTCTGGCTAAAGGAAAGAGCAAGTCAGAGATCATTAGGCAGGCCCTGATGGGGCCGATCTCTACTGACGTTCCAGCCTCTGTTCTGCAGCTGCATCCTAGGCTGACGATTGTTCTGGATAAGGCGGCAGCTGAGCTGATTTAGTCAAGATTCTGATCCAGGGTTAACATAGAAAGGAGATCGAGACAAATGCGTGTTGGTGAGCCGGTAACTGTAGGAATTGATATTGGTGCGACAAAAATATTAATCGGGTCGGTAACGCGTCAGGGTGATATTACTCATCATGCTAGATACGGGATCGATCTTAGTACGGAGTCCTCGTTAAAGGGCAGTATCTATCGTTCCATAGCGGATTATATTGAGGGGCGCGGTAATGAGAATATGTCTGGAAATATCGGAATTGGAGTGTTCGGCCACGTTGATTTTGAACAGGGTGACTGGCTCGGAACGATGAGATTGCCCGGGATGGAAATGATCCGCTTCAGGGATGATCTTAAGCAACGTTACGGAATGAATGTAGCGATTGATAATGATGTACATACAGCGGCTCTAGCTGAGCTGCATCTTGGTAAAGGACGCGAGTACCGTCATTTTCTATATGTTAATATCGGCACGGGGATTGCTGCGGGGATTGTTAGTGATGGCAGGCTGATTAGGGGAGCCTCCAATTATGCCGGGGAGATCGGTCATACCTTTGTCGGGCGTGATATGGAGCAGTGCATGTGCGGAAGCAGCTGGTGTCTAGAATCTGCCGCATCAGGGGGCGGTATGATCAATCGGGCGATTCGCTGGATTAGTGATTATCCGGATTCAAGACTGGCCCCTCTAATTCAATCCGGCTGTATTACCTCAGTGGATATATTCAAGGCGGCTCGTCAGGGAGATCCACTAGCCATGAGAATACATAAAGAATTCATCTGGTCGATCGGGATCGGGCTGGTTAATCTGGTGAATATCCTCAACCCGGAAGCGATCATTCTCGGCGGTGGAGTGATGAGGGATCGTTGGCTGTTGAAGGAGCTTAGTGATTTTATATATCAGAATTCAACTGGAGTGTCGAGAAGAGGGTTGAAAGAGATCTCACTCACAGAGCTCGGTCCACAGGTGACCGGATTACTCGGTGCGGCTTGTCTGGCATGGGATTATGAAGGAACGGGTTAGTAGAAAATTGGGACATTTCAATCGGATACCTTCATTCATTCGGACAAACGATGGTGCAGCTAATGTGCAATATGACGAGGTTAGGAAGAGAGGGATGACTGGATGAAAGTTTTAATTAATCATATTGGTTATGAGCGGAAAGGAACCAAGCGCGCTGTTATCCTGGGCGGGGGCGCAGATGAGGTCAGCGAATTCCGCGTTGTTGATCAAGCGAGCGGTCAGACGTTTTATTCGGGAAGCGTTCAGCGCTGTGGAACGGTGGACAGTTGGAGGGATTGGCATTTCTGGACGGCTGATTTTGATGCCTTGCAGGTAGAGGGCCGATATTTGATCGAATGCGATACTTCGCAGGGTGTCATTAGATCTTATGATTTTGCTATAGAAGATAATTTGCTCGGGAAGCAGAGTCTGTCGGATGTTCTCTTCTATTTCAAAGCTCAGCGGTGTAGTGGAGATTTCGATCGGGCGGACCGGAATATCCCTTTCGCTGGGGAGCGAGAAGGCCGGCATGACCTGCACGGGGGCTGGTATGATGCGACCGGGGATTACGGCAAGCATCTATCGCATTTGTCGCATGCGACTTATTTTAATCCGCAGCAGGGTTCTTTTACGGCATGGGCTCTGTTCAAGACGCATGAGCTACTCGAAGAATCGGGGAATCTCCATTATTATCAATTCAAACGTAGATTGCTGGATGAAGCGATGTATGGTGCAGATTATATGTTCCGAATGAGGGCACCTTCGGGTAGCTTCTTCCGCTCGGTAAGCCGTAGCGGGGAGTTCATGAAGGCGGCGGACCGGAGGATCTCGTACCAGTACAAGAACTCTTCTTCACAGTTCGGCGCAGCGGCAACGGCTGATGTTGAAGTGATTACCGATGAGTCCTATGAGACAGGATTCCGTCAGGGCGCCGGATTCGCCATCGCCGCGCTAGCTGCTGCGAGTAGACATGCCTACCCAGGCGACTATTCGCGCGAGCAATACTTGCAGGCAGCTCGTGAGTCGTATGAATATCTTGTGGTGAACAATGCCAAGTATTTGAATGATGGTAAGCCGAATCTTCTGGATGAATATTGTAGGTTAACCGCATTGGTTGAATTGTACCAGGCCACTTTGGATCTGGATTATCTAAAACAAGCTGGCGAGAGTGCCGAGCGGTTAATTGATTATTTACAGCCAAGTGCAGAATGGGGCCACTATTGGAGCGCCAATGAAGAGGGGCGCCCATTCTTCCATCCTTCGGATGCCGGGCTTCCGGTGGTAGCGCTGCTGAACTATTTGCAGATTGAGAAGAATCAATCGCGCCGGGCCAAAGTGATGGAGGCGGCACTTCAGGTCATGGAATCGGAAATTAAAATTACCGCGGAGGTCGCGAATCCATTCGGGCTGGCGAGACAATGGGTAGAGAACAGTGATGGACGGAGATATTCTTCGTACTTCCTGCCTCATCAGACAGAGGCTTCGCCTTGGTGGCAAGGGGAGAATGCGCGTCTTGCATCTCTAGCCGTAGCGGCTAGGCTACTGGCTAAGCAACTGACAGATGCAAAGGATGCAGAGTTTAAAGAGCAGCTGTCAGCTTATGCGGATGCCCAGTTGAGCTGGATACTTGGACTTAATCCATTTGACAGTTGCATGCTGCAAGGCTCCGGTCGGAACAATCCGCAGTACCATTTTCTTAACGGGTTCG
>DASYFA010000004.1:0-6179 GCA_036498705.1 Paenibacillus sp. | reverse complement strand
CCATTCTTCTCTGGCGACAGCATTCATGCTCACGGGAAGACGTTGCTCCGTCTCCCGCGCAACTCTGATCCGCGAAACGGATAAGTCCGGAGACAAGACATAGGTATGGTTCACTTCATCCCAGTCATGATCTTCGCCAGCGATCCAGAAGACAGGGATAACTGGATGATTTAGTTGCTTGGAAGCTTGCTGAGCTGCCTTAATAATTGTCGCTGCTTTATAGATCACGAGCAGCGGTCCTGTAAACAGGCCACTCTGCTGCCCGCCAACAATAACCGCGGCATCCGGTTTCTCCAAGTTATCCAAAGACAGAGATACGGCTTCGTGCGGATTGTATATACTATTATATTCACGCAACCTCTCAACGACTTGCCTGCGCGGAATTCGTAAATGTTCCGACTCATGCAGCCATTCCAGCCTTTCCTGCCAGCTTGCCTCATTCATCGCATCATATTGATATAATTGTTGTACGCTCGCAAAATGATTTAGATAATCCTCTGAAAGCGGTTTATTCAACGCCATCGGCTCTTGCACAATATTCATCAGGTTATATCCCCCGTTCTATGCTTTCGCTATCCTCTTGATCCCTTAAAAATATATCATAAGCCATCGATAAAGTGCACACTTCAACCTAAAATAAAACTCCCACCTTGAAAATATCAGGTGAGAGTTTCATTCAATTCATGTTTGATGTTTCAATTAGCCCTTGTTCGGCATGGAAACGAAATGGCCCTTCGAAACTTCCACAAGTTCGGAGTTCTCCAGATCATACATACCACCACCGTCAGAACCGCCCTTGGCGGAGTGGATCGGGCCGTTATCGCCGTCTTCTTGGATGATCCGCTTCTTATTCGCTTCAACCTCAGGGTCCGGAATCGGAATAGCCGATAACAGCGTCTTTGTGTAAGGATGCATCGGATTGGCATACAATTCTTCACTTTCGGCCAACTCTACGATTCGTCCGAGATACATTACGGCAACACGATCACTAATATGCTTAACCATTGACAGGTCATGGGCAATGAACAGATATGTGAGTCCGAGACGGTCCTGAAGATCTTCCAGCAGGTTAACAACCTGAGCCTGGATCGATACGTCAAGTGCCGAGATCGGCTCGTCACAAATAATAAACTTCGGATTTACAGCAAGCGCACGGGCAATCCCGATCCGCTGACGCTGGCCACCGGAAAATTCATGCGGATAACGAGTAGCATGGTCCGGATTAAGCCCAACCATATCGAGCAGTTCTTCAACCCGTTTCTTCCGTTCTTTACGCGATCCGGCCAGATTATGAATATCCAGCGCTTCACCGATAATATCGGTGACTGTAAAGCGCGGATTCAAGGATGCATACGGATCTTGGAAGATCATTTGCATATCGCGGCGCATCGCTTTCATTTTGCTTGGAGGGAGTGTGTTGATATCAACACCGTTGAATTTTACACTGCCCCCTGTCGGTTCATACAGACGCAGAATCGTACGTCCTGCTGTGGATTTACCACAGCCTGATTCACCAACAAGTCCTAGCGTCTCGCCCTCTGCAATAGAGAAGCTGATATCGTTAACGGCTTTGAGAACATTTCCTCCGCCGACATGGAAGTACTTCTTAAGTCCTTCTACTTCAATCAGGGTTTTCCCCTTACTCATTCGAATGCACCTCCTTAGCCATTGGATGCAGATCCCAGCACCGTGCTTGATGCGTATCGCTAAACAAAGTCGCTTCCGGATCGATTCGCTCACAGATCTTCATGGCTTTGTCGCAGCGGGCTGCAAAAGGACAACCGATCGGAGGCTTAATCAAATCCGGCGGCGTGCCGATAATTGGAATAAGCGGCTCGCCTTTCTTCTGGTCAAGACGCGGCATTGATCTGAGCAAGCCCTTGGTGTAAGGATGCTGAGGATTTTTGAAAATCTCCCATTTCGTTCCGGTCTCTACTACTTCGCCAGCATACATAACAATAACACGATCGCACATCCCGGCAACGACACCAAGATCGTGCGTAATCAGAATGATTGAAGTTCCAAGGTGCTGCTGCATTTCCTTCATAACGTCCATAATCTGTGCCTGAATAGTAACGTCAAGCGCTGTTGTCGGTTCGTCGGCAATCAACAGGGACGGACGGCAAGCCAGGGCGATGGCAATCATCGCACGTTGGCGCATACCGCCGGAAAATTCATGAGGATATTGGTTAAAACGGGCTTCAGCATTTTTAATGCCGACCAGCTTAAGCATCTCAATAGCACTCTGCTTAGCCTCACCCGCTGACATTTTCTGATGTTTGATGAGTACTTCAGTAATTTGCTTCCCTATACGAATCGTAGGATTTAAAGAGGTCATCGGGTCTTGGAATATCATGCCAATATCTTTACCGCGAATAGCTTCCATTTGCTTATTACTTTTCTTCAAAATATCTTGTCCTTGGAACAAGATCTCACCTTGCTTAATGATTGACGGAGGGGACGGAATCAGACGCATGATCGTTTGGGCTGTTACGCTCTTACCACTTCCGGATTCACCGACAATCGCAACTGTTTCTCCTTTACCCACTTCAAAGTTCATACCGCGGACAGCTTTTACTTCGCCGCCCTTAACTGAGAAGGAAACATGCAAATCTTTAACTTGTAAAATCGGCTCCATCATTCCACCTCCTATTTCTTCAGATTTGGATCCAGCGCGTCACGAAGGCCGTCGCCAAGAATATTAAACGCCAGCATGATCAAACTGATTAGAATTGCCGGGAACAGCATGCGCCAAGGATAGTACAACCAACCGGTCAATGCATCGTTGATCATCGAACCAAGCGAAGCAACTGGCGACTGAACACCTAGACCAAGGAAGCTCAGGAAGGCTTCCGCAAAGATCGCGTTTGGCACAGATAGAGTAACCGTAACAATAATTGGACCGAGTGCATTCGGTAATAAGTGACGGAACAACAAACGTCCCGATCCTGCACCCATTGAACGAGATGCTAGTACGAATTCACGATTTTTAAGCTGCATAATTTCGCCCCGGACAATCCAGGACATGTTAATCCAGCCAGTGATGGTCAATGCTATGATAATCGTACCTAGACTTGGCTCCATCACAACCAGTAACAGGATAGTTACGAGCAAGTAAGGAATCGCGTACAAAATTTCGGAGAACTTGTTCATAATCGTATCTACACGTCCACCGTAGAAGCCCATAATCCCCCCGTAAACAACACCGACACAAAGGTCAATCAGAGCCGCTACCAAACCGACGATCAATGAGATACGTGCTCCGTACCAAGTACGTACGAACATGTCCCGACCGTAATCATCAGTGCCGAACCAATGCTCTCCACTAGGCTTCGCATTTGTATTAAGCAGGTCATTTGAGAAGTAGTTAAACTTCGACATCAATGGACCGATAATCGACATAATGATAATAATGATAAGTACGGCCAACGCAGTCATGGCCAACTTATTAGCAACCAATCTTTGCCAAGCATCCTTCAGCGCGGACACGCTCTCCCGCTGAATCACTTCAGCTTGTTTCTCATCCGTACCAATCCTTGCGAAATCATTCGCGGTCAGATCTGCGGGTGCTGGCATCACTTTGATTTGTTGATTAGCATCCAATGATTAGCCCTCCTTCCTAGCGTTAAGCTTGATTCGCGGATCGATAAACCCGTATGCAATATCAGTAATCAACCGGGCAATCATCAACAATGCACCATAGAAGATTGTGATACCCATAATGAGCGGATAGTCACGACTTGTAATTGCCATAACGAATTGTTTACCGATACCTCCAATACCGAAGACTTGTTCGATAACAACCGAACCAGTAACGATATTCGCGGTCATTGGCCCCATATAAGTAACAACCGGCATAATCCCGTTGCGAACTACATGGCGAATCAAAATAGCAAACCAATTTAAGCCTTTAGCCTTAGCTGTCTTAATGTAGTCCGCATGCAGAACTTCGAGCATACTTGACCTCGTCAGACGGGCTATAAAGGCTATAGGCTGCGCTGAAAGTGCCGCTACTGGCATGACATAGTACAATGGTCCTTTGAACCCCATCGTAGGGAGCCAATGCAGCTTGGATGCAAACACAAATTGCAACAATGATGCGAGTACGAAGCTTGGGACCGCAATCCCGAGAACCGCCAACACCATCGTCACATTATCTATTACTCTTCTGTGATAGAGTGCTGCTAAGAGTCCGAGCACCACCCCGATAATAACGGATACAACAATCGCGACAAGTCCCAGCTTGAGTGAAGCGGAGAAAGTTTGTCCAATGATATGCGATACCTCTTGGTTAACCTTTTTCATTGAAATCCCCAAGTCACCTTGAGCGATATCTCCGAGATACTTAATGTACTGTTGGAAAACGGGTTTGTCCAAACCATATTGTTCCATGAGACGCTGTCTGATCTCCTCAGGAACTTTCTTTTCCGACATGAAAGGATCACCCGGTATTGCTTTCATAAGAAAGAAGGTGGCGGAGATTAAGATGAATAGCGAAACCAATGTGTAGAATAGTTTGTTAGCAATGTAGCGCACCATACCCGTTAACACCTCCTCTTATAATTTTCGACAAAAAACGATATAAATCGATTTTAGGGCAAACCTTTTCATTTGTCTATTCGATAAATTTGCATATGGCCACATAATATTTGCATATACGCACACAACTTGGAAAAAAGTCGCAAAAAAAAGGGGATATATATGGAATACCACATATATATCCCAAACTTGCTATTCAATTTATCGACATTTGTGTATTTTTACCGACAATTATTCTTCTGTCAGGAATGCACGAGTGTAGTCGATTGCACCGCTATAGTCTACAACTACGCCTTTAAGGTTCGGCTTCTCAAGCGCTACGCTTGTATAATAGTAGATTGGCATATAAGCCATATCTTGTTTAATGAAGATTTCTTCCGCTTTTGCAAAGGCTTCGTCACGCTTCTTCAAGTCTGGTTCAGACTTAGCTTGCTTAAGCAGATTGTCATACTCAGGGTTGGAGTAGCCCAAATCGTTGTTACCAGCGCCTGTCATCCACATATCCATAAATGTCATCGGATCGTTGTAGTCAGCAGACCAGCCACTACGAGCGATTTGATAGTCAAGATTTTGACGGTTCTTCAAGAACACGCCCCACTCTTGGTTTTGAATCTTAACGTCTACGCCAAGATTTTTCTTCCACATATCAACAATAGCAGTAGCAACTTTCTTGTGTCCTTCACCGTTGTTGTGGATTAAAGTGATAACAGGCAGCTTGGTATAACCTTCTTCCTTCATCCCTTCTTCCAACAACTTCTTAGCTTCATCAACGTTCTCTTGGAAGTACTCTTTGTCGCTGTGCTCAGAACGGAATTCATCTTCAGCACCTGCGATACCTTCTGGTACAGCGCCGTATGCAGGAATTTGTCCGCCCTGTGTTATTTTGTCTACAATCGCTTGACGGTCGATAGCCATAGAGAATGCTTTACGAATCTTAGCGTTCTGGAATGGTTCTGCTTTGGAGTTAAATTGATAGTAATAGGTACCAGCGATACCTTTTACTTTATATTCATCAGGCATTTCTTTTTGTACGATTGGAATTTGGTCGGATGGGATTTCACCGTTAGGTGCGCCTGCACGATCAAGTTCGCCGTTACGGTAGGATTCGAGCTCAGTAGCACCGCTCTCTACCAAAGACATTGTGATTTTGTTCAATTTAATATCATCTTTATCCCAATATTGATCATTCTTCGTTACTTCGATAGTTTGACCGGTTGTCCAAGTGGTCAACGTAAACGGTCCGTTAACGATCATTTTCTTAGGATCTGTAGCCCATGCAGCATCATCCTTAACGGATTGATGAACCGGGTAGAACGTATAGAATGAAGTCAGACCAAGGAAATATGGAGTTGGGTCATTCAATTCCACTTCCAAAGTATAGTCGTCAGTAGCCTTAACGCCAACTTCGTTGAAATCCTTGATTTTACCATTGTTGAAATCTTCAGCATTCTTGATGTAGTACAATTGATAAGCATAAGGTGCAGCTGGTTGTGTATCAGGGCTAAGCACGCGTTCCCAAGCAAATACGAAATCATTTGCTGTTACAGGGTCGCCATTGCTCCATTTAGCATCTTTGCGAAGATGGAAAGTATATTTAGTTCCGTCAACGTCCCAAGACTCTGCAGCACCTGGAAGTTCCT
>DASYFA010000003.1:0-9444 GCA_036498705.1 Paenibacillus sp. | reverse complement strand
TGCTCGGTTACGACCGCCCGGGAGACATCGTTATGCAACTGCTATGGCAACCGGATTGTACGCACAGCCATAATGGAGGAACCGTCATTGCGCCTGCGCTGAGTGTTGGCAAAACGGAGCATGACGGGCAGGAGGTAGCGGGGATGCTTCCTGGACAGCCAAGCATCCTGCAGCCACCCGGCCGGTGGCTGCTGCTACATAATGGGATAGGCGACTTCCGTTATTTCGGTATCTTTGGCCCCGAGAAGCCTGCTGACGAGGCGCTCGAAGCTATGGTTAACGATCCAGCGATCAAGCGCATTGATGCTTATACGGATTTGCGTTTTATGCAACGTCACAAGTTTTACAGAAGCGAACTGGAGTTGGACTTCCATAACTGTACGGTTACCGCAGACGGTATTGAGCAGGCGCAACACAATGATCCGTTCGGGGCTGTAATGCACTTTAGCGGTACACTCACTGAAGATATACAGCAGTTAACGCTGACAGCTCCCTTAAAGGAATTAGAGGATATATTCGAGGTTGAGGATAGCAGTGCCTTTCAACTGTATGACTGGTGGGTCGTATCGGTGAGCCGCTTAACGGGCAGGGAAGAGAAAGAGATCAACAAGCTGCTGATGGTGACGGAGATCATCGACGCGACACATGTGCGGTTTAACTACAAAATGGGTTGGGAGATTGAACAAGGGCGTGTTCTTACTTATCAGAATGTAGAGCCTGTGCAACGGGTGAATGTACGCAACATGGTGTTCTGGGGCAATGATGGTGGTGAAGAGCGGGGAGCACAGCCGCTTGCGCTTGAATATGCGGTGGAGTGCAACGCTTCGGGTTTTCAGGCTTATCACACTTATTGGCCAGTCATTATGAGAAGGCACAATACGCATTATGTGACCGAGCGATGTTCACTCACGAATCCCGTTGAGGTGGTCGTAGGCGGTACCGGGTATTTGACGCAGCAAATTCATTGTTTATACGGGAAGGTACGTGATTGTACAACCAGCAACGCACGCCATCTTAACGACTTTACCGGGAGCGCGTACTGCATGGTGGAGAACTGTCATGGAGACGGAGATTATCATGGTGCTTTCGTGACTCACGGTCAGTTCGAGCATGATTTGATGTATATCGGAAATTCCGGCCTGATCTCTTTTGCCAACAGTGGCTCGCCATGGGGAGAGAGCGCTAGAAGAATCGCGGTTAAACGCCATTCCGGCTGCTGGATGATCGCGCATGCCAAAGTGTCTGACCTAACGCTGGAGGACGTACATGTTGTGAAGACGCAGAACTACCCTCAATGCGGCACGATGCTGATCAACGCAGACGGCGTACAAATTCGCGGCTGTACTGCGGATAAGCTTATTTTTACGCAGCGAAGTGAGCGCTCGAGGCGTCCGAATATAGTTCAGGACTGTCACTTTACAGACGGGATTGAGACGGTTCGTCAGGGGGATAACGCCGTAATATCCAACATCACGATCCGAGAGTAACGATAAGAAGGCGATATTACGAGAGTCGAAATATTGCAGAACAGGACCTCAATTCCACGAAAATATGGAATCTGAGGTCCTATTGTCTGTATACCCCTTTATGGTTCCTCATGGTAAGCTTTGTTCACATCATTCCTGTGTTTCTGACGATAATCTCCCGGCGTCATGCCTTCATACTTCTTGAATAGGCGGGTGATACCGACCTCGTTCGCATACCCTAAATGCAGGGCAATCTCGCGTATGGATAAATTGGTGGAAACTAGCAGTGCTTTCGCTTTGCCCAGCTTGTGCTTGGCGATATAATCCTTGACGTTCTCGTGCTTGTATTTCTTAAACACATTGGAAATATACTGTGGCGTCACTTCAAATCTCTGCGACAATTGATTCAAATCGAGCCAGTGCTCGCCGGCGTTTTCATCGATATAATCGGCGATTCGGTTGACGAGTTTTTCCGTTTTGCTGATCACTCGATTTTCCGATAGCTCGGCGATTTTATCGATCATATCGATAAAGCGTCGCCTTGCCACATCAATGGAGGAATTTTGGATCAATTGCTCAACGATCTGTTTATTGGACACGGGCTCCTCGTTCCTGGACAACAGGAAGAAATTCATCACTTTCAGCAGGGTGGAGGCAATCTCGTAGAGCAGCAATTTGGCAGCACCGATACCGATATTTTTGGACGTATTGATCTCAAAGATCGTATTTAGGAATTCCTTGGCTTCTACATATTGTCCTCTTTTCAGCAAATCAGCGAGCTGGTACTCCGTTTCCATTGAATAATAGTAGTCGAAGTGCAGGTCACCTAAATCACCGAAGCAGACGGTCTCATCCACATCCCGCAGCCTACTGTATTCCATCGCCTTCTTGGCTTCGTCATAGCAATTTTGCAGGTTGATGAGCTCTGAATGTGGATTGCTGATACCGAAATTCAGATTTAACCGATAATGTCTAGATGCAAATTGGATCAAGGCATCTGCCTGCTGCTTGGCCATCTTGATGGCTTCAGCAGGATCTGAATCCTCCCGCGGATTCAGCAGATAGATCGATTGATTGCGGCCCGCATCGAGAAAATAACAAATGAAATAATCGCTCATCAGTTCGCAGCCGACATTTTCCGCGACGACACGTGTAAGGGACAGACTCTTCTCGGATAGATTGGCGTGATCCATAAAGAACGAACTGTCCATATCGATTTCCAGCGCTCCGATCAGAAACGTATCACTGGCAAAGTGAATGCCAATCGAGGAAAGTTGCTGCGCCGCCTTATCGTAATCCGTCATCATTCCCCGGATTAAGTTGAGCAAATAATCGCGCCGAACGATGGGGATCTGCTTCTCAATAACCTCATTCAGCTCTTTGCCGTTCTTGATTTGAACGAGCAGTGTATTTTTAATGTTCTCATATTCATTTTGGCTATCGGTAGGTGCTTTAGCATGGGACTTAATCAAATCGTTGATTTCTTTCAGTGGTTTATAGCTGCGTCTGGCCAGGAAGCGGACGATAAATAGTCCTCCGACCAGGTAAACTAGAAATATAGCGATAAAATTCAGAAAGTACTTCGTGTTTTCTTGAAAGTAAAGACTTTTCGGCGTCGAGGAAATATAGATCCAGCCGTTTTTGTCCGACACGACCTTGTTAATAATCTCATGACGCGTGTTCGAGCCGTTGACCGTTAGGTCCACTTTCTGTATATCGAGTACCGGTGCGTTGTCAGAACTGATGATTATGCGGTTATTTTCGTCCAGTATATAAATGTCTGAGTTCGTTACTTGATGCATTTGATTCACGAGGGTGAACATATTATGGGCATCGATGAGAAAAATGACTTGTCCTGACGGTCTAGAGCTCGTTGTCATCGGAAATGACTGAATATAAGGCAGCACTTCAATGGTATTGCTCTCGTATTGATTCATTTTCTGAATCGGCATGTATTCCTGAAAATGATTACCGTGCAAGTATTCCTCGGCAAAGGTAGCGTAATCCAAATCCGTAAACTCATACATAAGATGAAAAAACTTCTCGGCCTCCATTTGTATATTGGGCGTAATAATCTCATCCCTAGCACTCATGTAGACAAAATAGTCGAATAGGAGCTCACGGGGCTTGCGTTTGCTTGCCATATCCTTCATTAGCTCGGTATTGCTGTCGGTCGCACCCTTGGCTGCCAGATCTAATTTTTTATTAAATACAATTTCATTGCTCAGCTCTTTAATATAGAACAGATCATCTTCAATTCTGATCTTCATTTGATTCAACAGAGTGACGGTGGAGAGCTCAGTTTGCTTCGTAATCCGCTGGTTAATCTCTGCGTAATAGATGAATGCGCTGGACAGCGTCAGGATCAGGATTGCAATATAAGACAAAAGAAAGATGGCATAGACGCTATTTTTCTTTTTGAGTCTTGGCTTGTACGATGCGAACAATGGCTCACTCCCTTGTGTTCATAATAACCATGGACTTAATTTCAAGCGTAACATGTTATTAAAGCGTTTTCAAAGGATCTACAAATATTCTTTGTACATGTATGATACAAATACGAGGTCTTCATCGTTACTTCCCATGAAGAGCGAAAAGGAGTGAGAGAGTGGACGCATTTTTGGAAATATATGATCGTTATTTTGACGATTTGTATCGATATGTTCTGTTCCGGGTCGGTAATCGTTGGGATGCTGACGATCTGGTTAGTGATATTTTTCGTAAGGTGCTGGAGTATAGCTGCAAGAACGGTGGAACGATCCCGGAATATGACCGGGCCTGGTTATTTGCCATCGCGCATAATCGGATTGTCGATCATTATCGTCGCAAGAAAGAGGCGACTTACGGCGTTGATCTGGAACGAAGCGGCTACGAACATATTAAGGAGATGTTCCAGGAGACGTCAGTTCAGAACGAATGCCTAGAGGAAGCACTGATCCAGTTGGAGCAGGGTGATCGGGAGATGGTTCATCTGAAGTATATGATTGGCTTTGCCTATCAGGAGATGAGTCGGATGCTGGACAAGACGGAAGGGTGGCTGCGTACGCGCATGCACCGGATACGGAAGAAACTTGCGGTTGACATCGATCGCTGTCTGGAGGAGGGATGATTCATGTCTGAACAGAATCCGAAGTGGGTGGATGACTTGAGAAAGGTTCACGAGCGATTGAAAGTCGATGAGACGTTCAAGGCCGAGTTGCGGAGTACCCTCATTGAGGAAGGGCAGAAGTATCCGAAGCCGAGGCGTTCGCAAGACAAGCGGAAGCGAAAATACCTAGCTTGGGGTGCTGCGGCGGCAGTCGTTGCGGTGGTTGTGCTGCTCTGGAATCTACTCCCTGGTCAGAATATGCCGCGCGTTAACGCTGCCGATTTGAAGTTGAAGCTACAGTTCAATACGGTACAGCAACTCGGACAGGAGACGAGTGTAGCTGTGGCGATGGGTCAGGATACGGCTTATTACGCCGTGCCTAAGCAGGGTGTCTATCGTCAGCAAGGACTTACGTATGAACAGATCGTGACGGGGGATGTCTCGGCCATTGCGCTCTCTCCAGACGGAAAACAGCTCGCTTATGTAGAGGATCGCAAGCTTCATATCTGGGATGCAGATACGAGGCAGACGAAGCTGGCTGTAGAAGCTCCTGTTCCGCTAAGTGAGCCGGCTTGGTCGCATGATGGGAAGCAGCTCGCTTATGTACGGCATGATCCGGCCACGGATACAGTCTGGGAGACACAGCTTGCATCCGGTGAACAGCGGTATCTGGCCAAGGGCAGTTCACCCTCCTATTATCCGAATGGAGAACAGATTCTGTATGCGAAGCAGGAACGGATTTACACGTTGGATCTGAAATCCGGCACAGAGAAGCTTTGGGGTGATGGATATTCACCAAAGATCTCCCCGGATGGCAAATATGTGCTCTATGTGCGGAAGGATGGCGATGACCTGAAGCTTGAGGATGCCTGGATCGCTGATTTGGATCGTCAGACGGAGCAGAAGATTACGCGTAACCACCCTATGGACGCCTGGGAGAATGGTCAGCCGAAGGAAGGGGAGCTTCAGCCTTCATATAGCTTAGAAGGTCTCGCCTGGAGCACCGATGTCCAGAGTGTTGCCATGTATCAGGTGACACAGACCAATGCGCTATGGAGGCAGCTTGTTCGGTATACACTGGCGGAGCAGGAAGCGAAGCCGGAAGAGGTTGTGGGCCAGGCAATAGAGGCGCTCATTTATCGAGATGAACGACATGCTCATGAGTATTTCAGTTATGATCCCGGTTATTTAAAAGGGACATCTCCGCGTCAGGTTGGCTATACAATCGTGAATACAAAGGCTGAAGCGGACGGTAAGACGACGGTGACTGCAAAGATAAATTATTCCCATTACGATCCGTACTATAAGGTAGAGACTTATCAGTTTACGCTCTCACGGGGAAGTGACGGATATTTGATTGACAACATGGAGGAAATCGACAGCATCAGTATTACGGATTGGGACGACGAATTTGTGACGACGACAGAGGATGATCAGCGTGATCAATTGATTTTCCGTCCCGATCAAGTCCCGGTTGACAATGGTTGGACGAATGTCGGATATGGAAATATCGTCTACCGTGAGTCGGATAGCGGTCGACAGATCTGGTTCCTGGTCAAGCAGCAGCAGGGTGATCTCCATCGGATGCACCTGATGCGTTATGATTGGGATAAGGGAGCGTTCCATTCATTAGGCATTCTTGACGGAGTGGCTGAGTCGTCGATGATGATTATCGACGAAGCTAAGCAGTGGGCAGCGATTGATTGCACACTAGGCGAAGAGAAGTATGACATTGCAGTGCTGCCACTAACGGCTACAGATGCCTCACCGGTTTATCTGTCAGCCAAACTGCAGGGGCTGGAGAATTATCAGACTATAAATACTCGCTTATGGAAGGGTAGCAATCTCAGCTTCTATGTGGAATGGAACGGGCGCGATGTGTTTTTTGATTACAAAGAATAACTGATTTACAATATGGGAGATTCTTCCGTTACGGGGGAATCTTTTTTGTTTAGAATAGAAGATAGTATCGACATGAATTCAACATAGAAGCTAGGAGAGGGTTACGATGTTCCTGATGAAGCGAAGTTTGTTTGCTAAAATCCTGCTAAGTATGCTGATAACGACCACGGTTCCTCTTTTGATATCCAACTATTTGTCCTATCAAATTATCGGGCGCTCGGTGAAAGAGCAATTGGTGCAGCTTAACCAGAGTTCCATGGCTATTAAGATGTCGAGTATCACGAAGTATATTCACGACGTTTCGGCCCTCCCCTATACATATTATGGGGATCCTCAATTAATGAGGCTCTTGTCCAAGGAAGAGCTGCAGACGCCAGCAGAATCTGTATATATTAAGCAAAAAATAGAATCGAATTATGCTAGCTATCAGGAAGTCAGATCGATTATTTACAAAAGCGCTCTGACGAACAAGCAGTTCACGATCAAGTCTGATCTGAATGAGCGCATACCGATGCCCGATTATACGCTGGATGGGATAGCAGGCAACGAAGATTCATTTCATCAGGAATATTCGGTCGTGCAATATAATGGCGAGCGAAGACTGCGGATTAATAAGGACTTAATAGATACGTCGAACCAGGAACTGCTCGGCATGACGACGTTGATCGTCAGAGACACCGCATTGAAGCAATTGGTCAATCCATTGGAGACGACGGAAGAAGACAGCCGGACGTATATTTTCTTACAGGATGATCTGCAGCTTCTATTCGCAACCCCCGGGTCCGATACCGGAACCGACTGGATCGAGCGGCTGCGCGAGGAGTCGGGAGCCATCAAAGGGCTGATCAATGATTCTAAAGGGATCTATATTTACTACAGGGATGACGCATACAATCTTCCAATTACTCTGGTCAGATTCATTCCCCAATCGGTCATTGACCAAGTGGGGAAGCAGGCGCTGAATAAATCATTTACGATTCAATTGATTGTAACCGTTTTTATTACGATTATGGCAGGGGTTATATCGTACTTTATTTTGTTCCGGGTCAAGCGGATTCTTAGACATATCAAAAATATTCGGATGGGTAACTTCGATATTCAGATCGAGCCTACAAGCTCAGATGAGCTTGGTGTTCTGGAGGACAAGTTCCAGGATATGACCAAGCAGCTCGATATTCTATGGAATCAGCAGTACCGCTATCAGTTAGAGGTCTCGACGGCTCGCTTGAAAATGCTGCAGGCCCAGATTAATCCTCATTTTCTGTTTAATACGCTGCAGTCGATCGGCTCGCTCGCAATTAAGAAGAATGTACCGGAAGTTAGTGATAAACTGGCTGAGCTCGGAGCGATGTTCCGTTATAGCATGGATATCGATACGGAAGAGGTCCGGCTCTTGGACGAGCTTGACCATTTGAATCATTATATTTCCTTGCAGCTCGGCCGGTTTCAGAACCGAATTCATTTTACCCAGAAATGTGCCGAAGAGGCCCTTGATGTCCTTATCCCGAAAATGGTCTTGCAGCCGCTGGTTGAGAACAGCATTGTCCATGGGATCGAGAAGGGGGAAGGTGTCGGTGAGATTAGCCTTGAAATTGAAGCCTCTGAGAAATTGCTAATCCGCGTGATCGATGATGGGCGAGGATTCACCGAGGAGACGATTCGGGAAATACGCAATTTGTACGGGGAGTCGATGATCGACCGTGAACCTCACACGCGGATTGGTCTGATCAACGTATTCAAACGTCTGCAATTATATTTTGGAGAAGGCTTTGTCTGGACCATTGAGAGTGAGCCATTTGTTAGAACTATCGTAACCTTGGAAATCCCATATTGCCCGCAAAAAGGAGCATGATGATGATAAAAGTATTGATCGTGGATGATGAACAGCATGTTAGAGAAAGTGTTGAGCTATCTATCAATTGGTCGAAATACGATATCACCGAAATTTATATGGCTGGGGATGGGGCCGAGGCGCTGGAGATCGTTCGGCGAGAAGCCCCAGAACTAATTATTTGCGATATGAGCATGCCTCGGATGGACGGGATCGCCTTTCTGGAGGTTCTTCGGGAGGAAGGATGGGATTCTAAGGTCATCGTATTAAGTGGTTATCAGGAATTTCGGTATACAAGAGCTACCTTGCTGGCAAACGGGTTTGATTATTTGCTGAAGCCGTTCAAAATAGATGACCTGGATAAGACTATATCCAGAGCCGTCAAATCGATCGTGGAGAGCAAGCAGAATGAGAGCGAGGAGCTCAGGAAGAACTATCAGGTTCATGAGGCGAATACGCTGCTGAGCGAACAGAAGATGGTGACGTATCTGCAGAGTGAGGTTACGAACCATGAAGGTATCCGTCAATTGCTGACGGAGGCAGGCTTTCCTTTAGACCATTTTTACGTCCTCTTGTTCTTACCGCGGAACGGGGCTGCGGTGGTCGATCACGATTTTATGGGGGATGAGGCGTTATTCCAATTCTCCGTCAGGAACATTATAAGAGATATTCTTAAGCCGCTAACGCACTACTATGTCTTCCGCTTGGACTCCTTCCTCTGTCTCTTGACCGTGGGGGATGTGTCGGTAGCGGAGATGGAGCATTACCGTAAGAAGCTGGCGGGATCCTGGTTGAACACGATCAGAATTGAGACGCTCTCAGGGTTTCCAAAGAAAAAGTATAGCTACACGGATATCCTGGCCGGTGTAAAAGAAGCGAAGACGGAGATTCTGAAGTCCAATATTCTAGGCGATCAGCAAATGATTGCCGATCTGCCGAAGATTCCTACTTTCATGGATAAGGAATTATTAGTGCTCGAAGCTCTAAAAAAACAGGATAAAGAATACTTGGAGGAATTGATTCGTTCCTTTGTACAGGAATTGAGGGATTTAGGTTATCTGTCATTAAAGGAACTTCAACATTATACGATCGAAGTCAATTTACTAATTATGCGCGTCTCTCGTCAGTTAGACCAGGAACCGCATATTGAACCGCTA
>DASYFA010000002.1:0-5914 GCA_036498705.1 Paenibacillus sp. | reverse complement strand
GCACCGGAAGGCCCGGCTGAATTCAAGATTCGATGTCGAATAAGCTCCCATTATTACTTCGTGATCAAAAGTGGACTTTTTGAACTTCCTCTCTAAAGTGGTCATGAATTAGGACAGGACCAGCATATGGTTAATTAACTTCGATATTCGTAGACGTACAATTAGGGAGAGAGGGAATCACTTTGAATAAACAAACCTTTATCCAGGGCACGATGATCCTGCTCTTGGCAAGTATTGTTAATCGAATTCTCGGCTTCGTTCCTCGTATTATGCTTCCAAGGATCATCGGTACAGAAGGCGTTGGCTTGTATCAGCTCGGCTACCCCTTCTTCTTGGTGATTGTAACCCTCATCGTGGGCGGCCTTCCGCTGGCCATCGCCAAGCTTATAGCCGAGGCGGAGTCTGCGGGAAATTCGCAACGCTCTGCTACTATTTTACGGACGAGCCTCGTCTACGCGACTGGAGTCGGATTCCTATTTACGTTCGTCTGCCTACTCGGGGCACCATGGGCAAGCCGATATGTTCTCACGGACCCACGGGTCTACCATACCTTCATCGCGATGAGTCCGATGATTGTGATTGTCGCCGTGTCTTCCGTCTATCGCGGATACTTCCAGGGTAAACAGAACATGGTTCCTTCCGCAGTCTCATCGGTTACAGAGACCATCGCGAGAATCGTCTGCGTCCTCTTGTTCTCCTACCTACTCCTTCCTTTAGGAATCGAATACGCGGCAGCAGGAGCGATGCTTGGAGTCGTATTCGGAGAAATTGTCGGCCTCGCAGTCTTGCTGTGGCAATATAACCATATCCGCCGCAAGAAACAACCCACTTCCAAAACGGTTGCCGACGTAGTGGAACTGCAGGACAATGACTCCTTCTTCTCACGAATCTGGCAAATTCTCAAGGTAGCCATCCCGGTAACCGGAGGCCGCTTGGTTGGCTCTATGTCTTACTTGTTAGAATCGATCATAACGGCGCGCAGCCTCGCCATCGCTGGCGTCGCCACAGCCATTGCCACCTCTCAATATGGTGCATTACAGGGCATGGTTATCCCGCTCCTGCTGCTACCGGGTGCACTGACCTCATCACTAGCCATCTCGCTTGTTCCTTCTCTGGCGGAAGCACAGGCCAAAGGGGATATTAAGACGATTCATTTAAGGCTTCATCAATCGATCAGACTGGCGTTAGTAACCGGTGCACCGTTCGCTGCGATCATGTATGTATTGGCCGAACCGCTATGCCAAATTCTATATGACAACGGGAGCATCGCGGGAATGCTGAAAGTAATGGCTCCGATCGCCCTCTTTTCCTATGCACAGGCCCCACTGCAAGCCGCACTACAAGCACTTAATAAACCTGGACGGGCATTAATCAACACTCTAATCGGAGCTACCGTGAAGCTCATTCTCATCTACTATCTCGCATCAAACCCTAACTTAGGTATTTACGGAGCTATATTCGCAATCATTATCAACATCATTATCGTTACTATACTGCATGGCTTCAGCATCTCACGAGCGCTTCATTTCCGATTTCCCCTATTTGATATTTGTAAAGTCGGTTGTCTGATGATCATTATGAGTGGGGCAGCAGCCTATCTCTATAATGGATTGACCTCTATCTCAAGTATGGGCTTTCGCTTTGTCATTACCTCTCTGATCGCCGGAATGATCTATTTAATCCTGTCCGTATGCTTAAAATTGATAGATTGGCATGATATTAGCCGAATTCCATTTTTACGGAGATGGATTAAGAACTAACAGACTGCGGACTTGTCATATCCGATCCTGCTTGACCATAAAATAATACTATTAGAGGTTGTTCAAACAGTCCGCTTTTGATAAGAATACCGACCTTTTGAGCATGCACTATTATTAGGAATGGAGGACCGCGTCATGAATTTCCGCCGTATAGCTTCAATCCGTATTTCTCATCCGACCATATCCGGGCTGTGGTACGCATTTCTCTGGATGATGATCGGCGCTCTCGTACTCTCTCTGCTTCTGCAATCCAACATGCTAGAGGAGCAGGAGCTCAGCCTGTATACTTACATCATTCATTCCATAGCTATCTTATTCGGAGGATTAGTCTCCGGCAAACGCGCCCAGATGAAGGGAATGTACCAAGGCAGCATTACCGGTCTAATCTATGGGATTCTGGTATTCGTGATCAGCTTTCTTGCTCTCGACAGTTCGGTTCAGCTTACTACATGGCTCTTATTACTGCCGGCGCTAGCCATCGGTGCGATTGGAGGAGTATTTGGGGTTAATTTGAATAAGCGGTAGCGGATACAAAAATAAAAAAGAGCCTGAATCAGGCTCTTTTTGTCATTCACTCATGGGTTAGTCTTACGACTCTTTAACTTGGTGACTAATCGCACTGCGCTCAAATGTAAGCTTAGTTACATCATTGACGCGAATCACAACAGTGTCGTCTGTCATCTCCAAGATCGTACCATGCAAACCGCCGATTGTTACAATCTTATCGCCCTTTTGCAAAGCATTCAGCATGTTATTGCGCGTACTCTGTTTTTTCTTTTGCGGACGAATCAGCAAGAAATAAAATACCGCAAACATGATAATCAGAGGTACAACAAAGGATAGCAATTGACCAGATGTCGATGGTGCTGCTCCAGCTTCAGCAAGTTGAAACATATTTCTTATCCTCCTTCCATTTATCTCCTAAATAATTTAAAATCCTTTGTCATTGCCAAACAAACCATACTGTTCGAAGAACTCGTCCCTGAAATCCAGCAGTCTATCGTCCATAATCGCCTGCCGCACTTTCTTCATCAGATTAAGCAGAAAATGCAGATTGTGATATGTAGTTAACCGCAATCCAAATGTCTCATCACTCTTAATCAAGTGACGCAGATAAGCCCTGGAGTAGTTCCGGCATGTATAGCAGTCACATTCAGGATCCAATGGTCCAAAATCTCTGGCATACTGGGCGTTACGAACAACCAGTCTTCCCTGGCTTGTCATCGTCGTTCCATTGCGGGCAATCCGGGTCGGCAGTACACAGTCGAACATATCGACACCGCGAATCGCTCCCTCGATCAGAGCATCCGGAGACCCTACACCCATCAGGTAACGAGGCTTGTCTGTTGGCAAGAGAGGAACCGTGTAATCCAGAACTTCATACATGAGATGTTTAGGTTCGCCTACACTCAGTCCACCAATAGCATACCCCGGGAAATCAAGGGAAGTCAAATCCCTCGCACTCTGCTTGCGTAGGTCTTCATACATTCCCCCCTGCACGATCGCAAATAGGCCTTGATCATGCGGACGAGCATGGCTCTTCAGACAGCGTTCTGCCCATCTTGTTGTCCGTTCCATGGACTTCTTCACATAATCATACTCTGCAGGATAAGGGGCACATTCATCAAAAGCCATCATAATATCCGAGCCGAGCGCATTCTGAATCTCCATGGCAACTTCCGGTGATATGAACAGCTTGTCGCCATTCAAATGGGAGCGGAAATGAACACCCTCCTCAGAAATCTTTCGCATCTCACTCAGAGAGAACACCTGAAATCCGCCGCTGTCGGTCAGAATCGCCCGATCCCAGTTCATGAATTTATGGAGACCTCCCGCTTCGCGGACAATCTCATGACCCGGACGCAGGAACAGATGGTAGGTATTACTGAGAATAATTTTCGCTTCCATCTCTTTCAGTTCTTCCGGACTCATCGTCTTGACTGTAGCCAAGGTGCCTACCGGCATAAAGATTGGAGTCTCGAAACTCCCATGCGGAGTATGCACGATCCCGAGCCTTGCCCCAGATTGTTTACAAGTTTTGATATGTTCATAAGTAATTGCAGCTGTCACTCTATTCCCTCATTCCTAAGTAAGCCTAATAAATAAACATCGCATCGCCAAAGCTGAAAAACCGATATTTCTGCTCAATCGCTTCCCGATAAGCATTCAATATATTCTCACGCCCCGCTAATGCACTAACTAACATCACCAGTGTAGATTTCGGCAAATGGAAGTTAGTTATTAAAGCATCGACCAGCTTGTACGTATATCCAGGATAGATAAAGATCCCCGTCCAGCCGCTACTCTTCACGATCGGACCATCTCCGCACTTCTGCGCCACGGTCTCTAGCGTCCTTGCTGAAGTCGTACCTACAGCAACGACTCTCCCGCCCCGCTGCTTCGTAGCGTTCAGCAGGTCAGCCGTCTCCTGCGGCAGAACATAGTATTCTTCATGCATCACATGGTCTTCTATACGATCAACAGATACCGGACGGAAAGTACCAAGCCCAACATGCAGTGTAACAAAACCGACGTCTACACCTTTATTGCGAATCTGCTCAAGCAGTTCCTCCGTGAAATGCAATCCTGCTGTTGGTGCTGCCGCAGATCCTTCGTGCTTGGAATAGACTGTCTGATAACGCTCCTGATCATCGAGTCTTTCTTTGATATAAGGAGGCAGCGGCATTTGTCCCAATCGATCGAGAATTTCATTGAAAATTCCTTGGTAAGAGAAGCGCAGCACTCTGCCGCCCATCTCTCCTTCGGATTCAATAACCGCCTTCAATTCATCACTGAAGACGATGACTGATCCGGTCTTCAGTTTCTTGCCTGGTTTCACTAGCGCTTCCCAGCTGTCATTGCCCAAATTTTTGAGCAATAGAACTTCCGCCTTGGCGCCTGTATCTTCTTTGACACCGAACAGACGAGCCGGAAGCACTCTTGTATCATTCAATACGAGTGTATCTCCGGGCTGTAAATATTCAATAATCTCCGAGAAATGATGATGTTCAATACTTCCGCTGCGCTTATTCAACGTCAGTAAGCGCGAAGAGCTCCGCTCCGCTAATGGGGTCTGAGCAATCAGTTCTTCAGGAAGCTCAAAATCGTACATATTTATATCCATATCATGTTCATTCCTTAACGATAGTTACATTTTGATAGTAGTGTTGCAAAATATCCTGGTAATCATACCCGGCATCCGCCATTCCCTTGGCTCCCCACTGGGATAGTCCAAGACCATGTCCGTTGCCACGACCTACAAAGAGGAACTGATTGGATTGATCAACCACACGGGCAACTCCGTCTCCATCCATAACGACCATATTGCCGCCGCTCCAGGTCTTCTGACCGGAAGCTGTTAGAACAGCTGTACCAGACGCTGCAGTTCCACTCGTAGTTACTCCTGAAGCACCCAGTACAGTATACCTTCCTGTTGCCTTAATATCAAACAGCGTGCTTGGCAAGCTGCCTAATGCAGTACGGTAAGCATCTGGGTACTTCACATCAAGGATCTGCCCGTTCGCCTTAATCTGCAAGACCCGACCTGAAGGACCTCTTTGCGTAACCTCCATGTTATAGATCGACGACGGAGCCGGCGTCGAGGTCTTACCGCTTAGAGATTTCACTAGCTGATCCGACGTAAATGGGCCACGAACCCAGGCATAGGTGCTGGATTCATCAACTTTATCGAGCACAATAACCTCATCGCCAGGATTCAGCTTTGCTACAGGATCGACATCGGATTGAATCTGTGGCAAGGGCCGAACGGCGACGGAACTGGTCGTTACACTCAGCTTTTTCAATCCAGCGGTCGTAGTCCCACCAGTCAATTTCGTATTATCCTCACGGACATATCCCGTCTTACCATTAGGTAGCAGGACATAGTACCACGACTTCAATGCAGCCTGCGCCGCCTTGTCCCATTCACTGTTCACGCTTGAGAACGTCGGATTCACACTGCTCCATACCTCGGAAGAATCAGCTGACACGCCGCCGCTATTGGATGAGAATATGGCTTCGACAATTTTGCCATTAGACTTGATGACTTCACCAGCTGTGCTGTCCACAGCCTGTATAATGCTGTCCTTCTCGTTATCCACACCGTTATATACTTGGCTCAGGGTTGTATCGATAAGTCCGGCAACTTTGAAGCG
>DASYFA010000001.1:0-7454 GCA_036498705.1 Paenibacillus sp. | reverse complement strand
ATTCCTAAAGAAGTAAGGCCGGATGTCATCATCGTCTGAACAATGTTCAAAGCTTGCTCGAAGTCATTGCTTGAGCCGGTGCTTCGTCCTCCGTAGTAAATTTCCTCCGCCGCCGCTCCTGCTAGCGCGACAATAATCTGTCCTTCAAGATACTCCTTGGTATATAAATATTTCTCATCCTGCGGGTTGTGACGAACATAGCCGAGCGCCCGTCCACGCGGACTTAAGACGACCTGGTTGACGCTACCTGGCGAGACAACCTCGGCAGCAACAGCATGGCCAAGCTCATGCACAGCAACCCGCCGCTTCTCATCCACCGTCGATTCGCGGTCTGTCTTCTCTCCGAGCATGACCTTATCGATCGCCAAAGAAAGATGAAGCTGTGTGATCAATTCTTCAGAATCACGCATCGCATAGATCGCCGCTTCGTTCATCACGCTCTCCAATTGTGCACCGGAGAAACCAAATGTCTCCTCGGCTACTTTATCCATATTCACATGCTCGGCAAGCGGCTTATTTTTAGCATGGAGCTTAAGAATGTGAATCCGACCTCTTTTGTCGGGAAGATCGACTTGAATATGGCGATCAAATCGGCCTGGACGTACCAGGGCATTGTCTAGCATCTCCTTACGGTTGGTCGCCGCGATGATCAGAATACGAGGCGTATCCGAAGTATAAATGCCGTCCATTTCCGTCAACAGCTGATTTAGTGTCTGGTCATATTCACGCTGCTGTCCACCTTCACGCTTGCCACCAATCACATCGATCTCATCGATGAAAATAACAGCACTTTCCTTATTCTCCTTTGCTGCTCGAGTCCGTGCCTCCTTGAATAAATCGCGGATGCGGCTCGCACCAACACCAACATACATTTCTACAAATTCGCTGCCTGAAGCGGCCACGAATATGGAGTTGGTATATTGGGCAGCGGCTTTGGCCAGCAGCGTCTTCCCGGTTCCCGGCGGTCCTGTCAGCAGGATACCTTTGATCGGCCGGATGCCAAATTTCGTAATTTCCTCATATCGGACCATAAAATCAAGCGCCTCGATGAGCTCTTGCTTCGCGCTCTCCTGGCCGCCGATCTCCGCGAATGTCAGCTTCGCCGGTCCCTTCTTTCTCCGTTTACGATCCTGTGTAGCCCCTACTGCAATACCTCCACGCATCTTGGCCAGAACGAACAGGCTGCCAATGAGCAGACCGACGAACACTATAGGCAAAATATTTACTCCGATAAAAGCCAAAAAAATGAGCAGTACAGGCACCACGCCAATCGAAATCTCTGCTATTCTCTTACGCATTTGGCCATGCCCCCATTCGCTCTGGAATGCGAGGAAGAATTATAAATTTACTGGCTTTACCATCTGTTAATGTAATATATACATTCTTGTCATCCATTTCAGCCTTGGCTGTAATAGATTTATCCTGCTGCTGCAGTTGATCTAGTGCCGTAGTAATGTTCGTATACTGCTTATTCTCCATCGCCTGGGCAATCGAGAACAGGACCTTGTTCCATGCTCTGTTCAGATCACTATTCGATTGATCCTTGATCTCAAACGACAACTCCCGTTGCCCAACCCACTTCTTACCATCATTATTAATATATTTGACCAATTCACCAAGGTTAGTACCGGGTTTCAGGTCTAGCTTCAAAGCTACTTGCTTTCTGTTTATATCAGATTCGACGCTATTTACACCGTCAAATTGCTTCACTGTCTTCTCGAACGGGCTCTCTACCACCCAATGTTGATATGCATACCAGCCGCCAAACAATAACAGTGCAGAAACCGCTACGCTAGCAGCTATTGTACCAATTCGCAGTTTCACGAGATGTCCCCCTTCAATATTGATATATAAAAAGTATATACTTTGATCTATCAAAACAACTGGATTAAGTATATCATATCTTATACAAAAGAAGAAACCGAAGTGTGAACACTATTTTAATTTTTAGACATTTAAAAGTTTCCATCCCTGGATATACTCATCTTTATGCAAAAAACAAGCCTTGTTCGAATGAAAATCATCGCACATCAATCGCATATTAATGCTGCGATTAAGCGCTCATCTCATGAACAAAGCTTGTTATCTGAATCAATCTCTAACGATTCGGCAATGTAAACACTTCCGATAATGGCTCACCATTGCTAAAGCTGAAGAAACGGTAATAATGATGAGATTTATCTTTATAGAACAATTGCCAAACATATTGATTGTTATAAATACCCGGCGTCAATCTAACAATATTGATTCCAGGTAATTGATCTTGTATAATTTTACGAATTTGCTGCTCGGAGACCCCTTCAGACAGCGGTTTCTCCACTGCGGCTTTCCCTTCGGTCATCCAGACAATGATCTCTACACCGTCCGCATTTTTACCTTGAACGACCCAGCACACATCATCCCAGACCGACTTCCACACCTTTTCCGATTCAACAAGTCCGGTCTCTTGTCTAGCCAGCGTTACTGCTGCATTCTCTCCCTGCCAAATATCCTCTTGTATATACAAATAGAAGCGGTAAAGGCCAAAGAAGACGATCAGCAGGATCACAATGGAGAGCAGAATCCATTTGGTTCTATTCTTCAACCTTCTCTTTCCTTCCCAGTTAGAGTTCTAATTCTCACCTTAACGGACGAGAAGGCCCTCAAAGGCCGCTTGCGCCTCATAGCGAATGCGCTCTTCGTCCAACGTTAGACACTCACCATGGCGGACAATCTGCTTACCGTCGACCCATACATGCTCTACGTCCTTCGGGCCTGCTGAATAGACGATATGAGAGATATAATCCGTCCGCGGCAGGAAGTGAGCTTGATCCGTATTTACGGCGATCATATCAGCCTTCATGCCTGCAGCCAATTTACCCGTATTCTCCAAATAGAGCGATTTCGCCCCATACTCCGTCCCCATACGAAGTGCTTCAAGCGCAGGAACGGCTGTCGGATCACCTGATACCCCTTTATGAATAAGAGCGGCTAGCCTGATCTCTTCGAACATGTCAAGATTGTTATTGCTTGCAGGACCATCGGTACCAAGCGAAACCGTTACTCCAGCTTTCAGCAACTCCGGTACTCGCGCTACCCCGCTGGCCAGCTTAAGGTTGCTTCCCGGGTTATGAGAGATAGCTACCTTATGAGCGGCAAGAATCTCAATCTCTTCATCAGTCAGATGTACCGCATGGGCAACAAGTGAAGGACGAGAGAAGAAGCCCAGATTAAGTAGATGTTGAACTGGACGAACGCCATAATGGTCCACATTTTGCTGAACCTCGGCTTTTGTCTCAGACATATGTGTGTGTAATGGCAAATCGAGATCATGCGCTGCTTGCACAAACTTCTCAATATAGTCTGGTGGGCATGTGTACGGAGCATGCGGCGACATCATTGTTGTAATCCGTCCATCCGCCTTACCGTGCCAATCACGTGCAATGCGAATCGCTTCGGCCAGTTTCTGTTCCTGTACTTCAGGCGGGCAGAGACCAATAACACCGCGTGTCAGAACACCGCGGATTCCAGCGGTCTCCACAACTTTGCCCACTTGATCCATATGATCATACATGTCTAGGAAGGTTGTAGTACCACCCTTGACCATCTCCAAGACGGACAAAGATGAACCCCAAAATACATCCTCTGGAGTAAACTTTGCCTCCATCGGCCACATTTTCTGCTCAAGCCATTCCTGCAGTACCATATCATCTCCGTAACCACGCAGTAATGACATCGCTGTATGTCCGTGTGAATTGACGAGGCCCGGCATAAAGAGCAGACCTTTACCATCATAGGTCTCTGCTCCTTCTACGCCTTCTGGACGCTCCTCGCCGATATAAGAGATTGTATCTCCTTCGATCAACATATAACCCTGGACGATCGGATTCTTCTCATCCAGCACTGCAAACGTACCATTTTGAATCAACCATTTACGACTCATCTTTCGGTAATTCCTTTCCACTTTGCAAATAATAAGCAAGACTAATTAGATCTGTTGTGAAATCTGCCGCATGGATGCGCACGTCAGATGGAACCTTGATAATCGTAGGCGCAAAGTTCAGAATCGCTCCGATGCCAGCAGTAACAAGCTGATCGGCAACGCGCTGCGCTTCCACATCAGGTACTGTAATAATTCCAATTTGAATATGTTTGTCTCTTACCGTCTGCTCCAATTCCTCGATCGGTTGGATCGTAATATCATTGACCTTCTTACCGATCTTATTTGGAGATGCGTCAAAGACTGCGATAATCCGCATATTATCCTTCACATAAGTATTATAATTGGACAAGGCTTGTCCCAGATTACCTGCACCGACAAGAGCCACATTAATCTGCTGGTCCAAATTCAGAATCTGTCGTATTTTCTCGATCAAGTATGAGACGTCATACCCAATCCCCTTACGACCAAAATCGCCGAAATATGCGAGGTCCTTACGGATTTGGGCTGGATTTAGATCCAGCTTTTGTCCGAGCTCCTGGGAAGAAACCGTCAAGACCTCGCGATGGCTTAATTCATTAAGAAAACGCAAGTATATAGGCAATCTGCGTACAACCGCATCTGAAATTTTTTCTGATTTCATATTATTTCCCCCTACAGGTGCAATTTTAAGATATTACGACTCTTCATCTTCGTTTAGCCATTCTGAGATCCGTGGAACCATCTGAGAAAGTGTCATATGTTCCATTTTCGGTCCCGGCAAAGAATAAAGAAAGTACTTGCCATAATATGATTCTAGAATGCGAGTATCATAAACAATGACAATTCCTCGATCTGCGGATGAACGTACTAAACGTCCGAACCCTTGCTTGAAGCGAATCACTGCCTGAGGCACCGACAACTTCATGAAAGGATTCTTCTTCTCTCTTTGCAGCCGCTCGCTCTTGGCTTCGACAAGTGGATGATTCGGCGGCTGGAACGGAAGGCGAACAATTGCAAGGCTCGTCAAAGCTTCGCCAGGAATATCTACTCCCTCCCAGAAACTGCTAGTCCCAAGCAGCACCGAGGCTTGCTGACCTTGAAAACGGCGGGTCAGCTTCGTTCGGCTGCCGCTATCCATTCCCTGTCCAATAACAGTAATGCCTTCATCAGCTAAAAGCTCTTTTAAAGGATCATACACTTGGCGCAGCATTCGATAGGAGGTGAATAGAACAAGCATCCTACCCTTGGTAGCAATCGCTGAGTCCGCCAAAGACCTCACCAGGGTCTGTACAAAATAATTATCGCCAACACTACCCTTAACGCTTGGAAAATCCCGCGGTATGAGTACTAACGCCTGCTCCCTGTAATTAAACGGAGAAGGCAGCATCGCAGACATCAATCTGTCCTCATTAGCTGCTTCCTGCAAACCAAGCTGCTCAATCACATATTGGAATGATTTATCAACCGTCAATGTAGCCGATGTCATGACTACACTTTTCTTCTTATCGAAGAAATATGCCTTTAATTGAGCACTGACATCAATCGGCACCGCAAAGATTTGCAATGAACGATTGCGGTAGTTCCCATTAGCCTCGAGCCAATATACCGTATTCTCATCTTCCAGCTTCATGAAGAAGCGAAGCGTCTCACGTTCATTGGCTAAATCTTTAAGTAGTCCACTGATGTCTGTAATCAGACTCTCTGAACCATAATCATCCTGTTCCTCGCGGATTTCGGCCACCATCCGCTCCCCTTTGCGGAGGATGTCCCCTAAGGTGATATATATCGAATTCTCCAATGTAGTTAGCGCATCCCAGGCCTTGGGCTTCCTATCCGGCAGAAGCCTAGTTACGAACTGTCCCGGATCTCCAGGAGCCGCATCAGAACGCTCAGGTATCAATGCGAATAACAATTCGCTCAGCTTGTCCCAAGTCTCCTTCACTTCGATCAGCGATGGATACATCCCGTCAATGACTGTTATCCATTTCATTGCTGCTTCCGTTCCCGCTTGCTGAAGCATGGAGTGCAAGGAGGGAAGCTGCCCTGTCTTGCTATCCTTGAACAATCGGGTTAGCGTATGAACAACTGTAAAATACTTGAGTTGCAAGCCGAGATGCTTGCCAGCAACATCCTCAAGATGATGAGCCTCGTCGATGACCAAACGATCATAGCTCGGCAGAAGCTGATGTCCAGCCTGTATATCGGTGAATAGCTTAGAATGATTCGTTATAACAACATTGGCTACGCCCGCTTCATGCTTAGCACGATGGTAGAAGCATTTCCGGAACCAAGGGCAAGAGCGCCCAAGGCAGGACTCAGATTCACTGGCCACCGTCTCCCAGAAATCACCGCCGCGATTTCCAAGATTAAGCTCTTCATCATCCCCGGTTTCCGTCTGAGCGAGCCACACGATCATTTGTGCGTCCGTCATCACCTCTTCTTTTGGGGTTGTGAAATCTCTTCTATTTATTTTATGTTCAAATTTGCGCAAACACAAATAATGTTGCCTTCCCTTGAAAATTGCGGCCTGGAACGGAAATGGAACTACCTCAGTCAATAGCGGAAGATCCCGCTCCCTGAGCTGCTCCTGCAAATTAATCGTATGGGTGCTGATCATAACCTTTTCATCCTGCTTTACGCTATGGTAAATCGCAGGAAGAAGATATCCAAGCGACTTTCCGGTTCCCGTACCAGCTTCAATTAAGAGATGCTTATCCTCATCAAAAGCCTGCATCACTTGCTCCAGCATCATGGTCTGGGCTTCACGTTCTTCATATTCAGGCAGCTTCAGCTGCAACTGTTCTCGGACCTGCTCCATGAACTGTTCAAAGGATACGTCCTTCAGTGGGTTCACAAGCATATGATCCCGGGCCGGTTCAATATCCATCCAGTCATTGACCTGGAGGGCAAATTGTCGGTAGTATGTGAATCCATCTGGGTTAACACCAAGTTCCTTCTGCTGCTTCTCTTGAAGCATCGCATCAAAGAACCAAGCCAGATCACTGTCTTCATTGTTGAACAGATCTGACAGTCTCTGAAGCGTAAGCAAAGGCAACTGCTCGATCTCTTCCAGACACTTAAGGAAGATCAGAGCCGTAGCTAGCGCATCGCTATCTGCCTGATGAGGCCGATCATGCTGTACATTAAATTCCTGTGACACCAATCCGAGCTGATAGGTGGACAGCGAAGGAAAGAATATTTTCAGAAAGTCCATCGTATCGAGAATACGTCCAGAAAAGGGCATGTATCCCGTCTTATCGAGAGCGCTCTGTAAATAATTGAAGTCAAAAGCTACATTATGTCCAACCAGAACTGCATCATCGAGTAATGGAACCATCTCCATCATGACCTCGTCCAATCCAGGCGCATCTTTGACATCCTCTTCAGTAATTCCGGTCAAACCTGTTATAAATGGAGGAATAGGGATTCCCGGGTTTACATAAGAGCGATAAACTTGTGAAATTGTCAAATCATGATCTATAATGGCAAGTCCTGCCTGAATAATCTCATCGGAGGATTGATTGCCTGTAGTTTCAAAATCAAGTACCGCGTA